>NZ_QSQO01000002.1:2226-197781 GCF_003436775.1 Collinsella sp. TF11-5AC | reverse complement strand
AGCCTCCCATTTCTTGTGTCCAAGAAATGGGAGGCAGTTCAGAAGCACCCCTGCGGAGGTTTTTATTTTCGCGGCGCGATTATCTCAATCTGTAACATCTAGGGCCCGAATTCCCGTCTAACTGTTACAGATCTAGACAAACCGTCTTTGCCCCTGACCTTTGTCTCAATCTGTAACAGAAAGGGAGCTTTTGTCCGCCTAACTGTTACAGATCGAGACAAAACAGCAAGGCATGCCGCTACATCGGCCAGAACCGCCACAAAGGTGCCTGTCCCTTTTGGTAGGTAGAATAACCCATAAGGTAAGTATGTTTCTGAGTTATTTCGTGTTGACCCATTTGAGCGGGATAGGGTATAACTCTACTCAACCGCTAGGGATTTTATTGAGAAAGGTGTTCTACCATGAGCAAGAACCTCTCCCAGCAGGTCGTTCTCGACCGCCGCGGCTTCGTCGCCGCCACCTTCGCAACCGTCGCCGGCCTTGGTCTTGCCGGCTGCTCCGACACCAGTACCGAGGCCGACAAGGGTTCCGCCGGTTCCTCCAAGAGCTCCGAGGATACCGAGGTTTCCGCCACGCTCGACGCCAAGGCATTCGACAAGCTCGTCAACGACGGCCCCAAGGCCGATGACGACGCCATCGCCGCCAGCACCTGGGCTACGGCCGTCAAGGATGCCGGCGTCTTTACGATCGGTGGCGTCCAGACCTCCACGCTCTTCTCCCTCCTCAACGAGAAGGACGGTCAGACCCGCGGCTTCGACGCCGGTATCGCACAGCTCCTGTCCAACTACATTCTGGGCGAGAACAAGGTCGAGATCACCCAGGTGACCTCTGACACGCGTGAGTCCGTCCTGCAGAACGGCCAGGTCGACGCCGTCTTTGCCACCTACACCATCACTGACGATCGCAAGAAGCTCGTCTCCTTTGCCGGTCCCTATTACTACACGCAGCAGGCCATCCTGGTGCTCGCCGACAACGACGACATCAAGAGCGTCGACGACCTGGCCGACAAGAACGTCGCCGTCCAGTCCGGGTCCAACGGCCCTGCCATCCTGGAGGAGCTCGCTCCCAAGGCCAGCCAGCAGGAGTTCAAGACCGACGAGGAGGCCCGCCAGGCACTCCAGCAGGGTCGCGTTGACGCCTACGTCATCGACAACAACATGCAGCAGAGCGCCCTAGTCCGCGAGCCCGGTAAGTATAAGATCGCCGGCAAGCCCTTCGGCAGCAAGGAGCCCTATGGCATCGGCCTGCCGCTCGATTCCGACGGCGTCGCCTTTGTCAACGACTTCCTTAAGAAGATCGAGGACGACGGCACCTGGACCGAGCTGTGGCAGATCTGCATCGGCGACCGCACGGGTGACACCAATGTTCCCGAGCTGCCCGAGATCGGCGCCTAGGCAACGCGCCTAGTAACGGCCGCAACGAAACCATACGGAAACGCACGGTGCGCTTTATTGCGCTAAACTGTTTCCTTACTGAGTTGTCGGGGCTTCCGTACACACGGGAGCCCCTTTCCTTATCGGCGGGAGGTCCGCATGAGTCTCTCCGAGCTCTGGTCGCTCTATGGCCAGAACTATATCGACGCGCTGCTCGCAACCTGGGGCATGACGCTTGAGTCGTTTGCCATCGCCATGGTGCTGGCCGTCGCCGTCACCGTGATGCGCGTGTCGCCGCTCAAGCCGCTGCGCGTCTTTGGCGACCTGTATGTCCAGGTCTTCCGTAACATCCCCGGCATTGCGTTGCTCATCATCGTCGTCTACGCATTGCCGCCGCTCAAGGTCGTCCTGCCCTACCGCACCTGCGTTATCGTCGCCACGGTGTTGCTGGGCTCGGCCTTTGGCTCCGAGAACTTTATGAGCGGCATCAACACCGTCGGCGTCGGCCAGGTGGAAGCCGCCCGCTCGCTGGGCATGAGCTTCAACCGCATCCTCGCCAAGATTGTGATTCCGCAGGCACTGCGCTCGAGTGTGCTGCCCATGACCAACCTCTTTATCGCCGTCATGCTCACCACCGCGCTCGGCAGTCAGGTGCCGCTTAAACCGCAGGAGCTCACTGGCGTGGTGAGCTATATCAACACGCGCTCGCTCGGCGGCGTCGCCGCGTTCTTTATCTCGGCGCTCGGCTACCTGGGCACGGCCTTTGTGGTGAGCCACATTGGCAACTATATCGATAAGAAGGTGAGGATCCTCCGATGAGCAAGCACTCCTCTCCCGCGCTCACCATGCGCGATGCGCTCTACGAGGCTCCCGGCCCCAAGATGCGCGCCAAGATTCGCATCGGCACCGCCATCTCGCTGGTTGCCGTCGTCGCACTCGTTGCCCTTGTGTTGCAGCGCTTTTATGTGACCGGCCAGCTTTCGGTTCACTATTGGTATTTCTTTACGCACCTCACCACCTGGAAGTTCCTGCTTGCCGGCTTTGAGGGCACCGTTAAGGTCGCACTCACCGCCGGCGCCATCGCGCTGGTGCTCGGCCTTGCCCTTATGCTCGGTCGCACCGGCGACATTAAGCCGCTGCAGCTGGTCTGCCGCGTGCTCACCGATTTCTTCCGCGGCGTGCCGAGCCTGCTGTTCATCTACTTCTTCTTTTTGGTGCTGCCCCAGTACAAGATCGCGCTGCCGTCGTTTTGGATGCTCACGCTGCCCGTCGCGCTCGCTGCAGCCGGCGTACTAGCCGAGATCTTCCGCGCCGGCGTCAACGCCGTACCGCGCGGCCAGGTCGAGGCCGCCCAGGCGCTCGGTCTCTCCAAGGCTAAAATCACCTTTAAAATCGTGCTGCCCCAAGCTATTCGCTTTATCATTCCGTCGTTGATTTCGCAGCTTGTGGTCGTCGTCAAAGACACCACCGTCGCCTACGTGGTGAGCTACCCCGACCTCATGCAAAACGCCCGCGTGCTCATTACCAACTACGACGCGCTCGTGTCGGTCTACCTGGTGATCGCGGTCATCTATATCCTCATCAACGTCGCGATCAACAAGGCCGCTGTCTACGTCTCGCACAAGACCGGCGCGACCATCATCCGCTAACGCTTTACCATTTCGAGTCATAAGGAGCCGAGCACCATGGCACAGAGCACCTCATTCACCGGCAATCAGCCGCTGATCGAGCTCAGGCACGTCGATAAGCACTACGGCGATCTGCACGTCCTCAACGACATCAATCTCTCGGTCGACCGCGGCGAGGTCGTCGTCGTGATCGGCCCCTCGGGCTCGGGCAAGTCGACCATGTGCCGCACCATCAATCGCCTGGAAACCATCGACTCGGGCGAGATCCTCATCGAGGGCGAGCCCTTGCCGCAGGAAGGCAGAGACCTTGCCCGCATGCGTGCCGAGCTGGGCATGGTGTTCCAACAGTTCAACCTGTTTGCACATATGACGGTACTGCAGAACGTCATGCTGGGACCGGTCGATGTGCTGGGCGTCTCCAAGGACGAGGCCCGCGAGCGCGCCATGGACCTGCTGAGCCGCGTAGGCGTGGCCGAGCAGGCCGACAAGGTTCCCGCACAGCTTTCGGGCGGCCAGCAGCAGCGCGTGGCCATTGCCCGCTCGCTCGCCATGCAGCCCAAGGCCATGCTCTTCGATGAGCCCACGAGTGCCCTTGACCCCGAGATGATCAATGAGGTGCTCGAGGTCATGGTGCGCTTGGCGCAGCAGGGCATGACGATGATCGTGATTACGCACGAGATGAACTTTGCCCGCCGCGTGGCCGACCGTGTCGTGTTTATGGCCGATGGCCAGATTGTGGAAACCGGCACGCCCGACGGGTTCTTCGACCACCCCCAGACCAAGCGCGCCCAGGACTTCCTCAACTCCATTAAGGGCCACTAGCCAGCCACCCCGTGGGACAAATCCATTGAAAGTGTTGTCCTACGTCTCTCATGCGCCCTGTCACCTTTAGATTCGAAAGCAACACCTATGATCGGAACTCGCACTTCATCGTCCTACACCCCACATGTCGACGTCGCCCCCACCGACCGCCCACTCATCCTCGTCGCGCCGCGTTGGGAAGAGGCAAAGCCGTTTTTAAGCGAGACGCTCTCCCCCAACGAGGAAATCGCAAGTGTCTTTGTCGATGCCATCCTTGCCGCCGGCGGCCTGCCGCTGCAGATGTCCATCACCGAGGACATTGAGGTCATCCGTCATTACGTCGATATCGCCGACGGCATCGCCATTCCCGGCGGCCCCGATGTCAATCCCAAACGTTGGGGCGGTGATCGACCCTACGACCCCACCCTCTGCTGTGAGATCCGCGATAGCTTTGAGTTTAAGCTGGTCGGCGAGGTGCTCCGCGCCAAAAAGCCGCTCTTTACCACCTGCCGCGGCACGCAGTTGCTCAATGTCGCCACTGGCGGCACTCTGTGCATGGACGTGCCGAGCCTGGGCGCTCGCGAGGGCCGCACACAGTGGCGCCATACCCACGTGCTCAACGATCCCGTGCACCCTGTCGAAGTCATGCCGGGCTCGCTGCTGGAGCGCGCGCTTGGCGGCCACAGACTGATCCAGACCAACTCAGCACATCACTGCTGCGTCGATCGTCTGGGTAAAAGCACGCGCTTGGTCGCCAAGGCAACCGACGGTATTCCCGAGTGCATCGAGGTCGAAGGCCAACCATTCTGTCTAGGCGTGCAATGGCATCCCGAGTACACGTGGAAGACGCTCGAAACCGACTTTAACCTGTGGAAGTCGTTTGTCGAGGCGGCGGCAAAGGTAAAGCAGGCCCGCTAGCTCGCGAACCACTCAGGTTAAAGCCTCCTAAGCCGGGGGGGGGCGGACACCAGCTACGGTGCCCGCCCCCCTGTATTTGATATGCTCGGTATGATTATCCCTCACAAACAATCAGAGAAATCTCGACCGCAATCGGTCGACAGTAAAGCAAATGATAAAAACGCTTGCTACGTTTATGAGGCAGTCAATTAAAATCGAGATGCATTGACCATTCCCCAACGGGGTCACGCCGCAAATCCACATGAGCATCGAGGCTGGAAGCGGAAGCATGGAATTGGCCCCGATCTGTATGTAGATCGCTACGACGTTGACAAGCAACAGCATGCCAATCGGACCGAAGCCGGACCCAAAATAGGAAACAACGATTACGCAAGAAACCACGTATGCAAGGCAGGCAGCGGCAGCAAGAACAAGTCGATAGCAAAATACATGCAGGTTGAAATACTGCTGAGCATCCGAAACGATTGCGCAGTTAAGACAGTACAAAACGACACTCGACAGGACAAACGCGCCCAAAAGGGCAAAAGAAGATAGCACCACTCGCGCAACGATAGCGCACACACGCTTCCCTCCCCGAGCCTCCGACAACCCCCACGGTTCCTCGACAAAGCCCGAACTGACAAAGCGCGGCACAATGCAAGCCGCGATGAACGGAAAGAACAATGCATGGGCCAACGGGGCTACGTTGAACAGCAGACCGCGAAAAACCTCTGCATTGCCAAATAGAAGGACATCCTCCGCCGATAGCCGAAGCGTCGGGTCTGGGAAAAAACCCAAGAAACTGTTCTCACGGAGGCTACAGAACCACATCGGGAAAGAATTAAGCTGCAATATCACCATGTACGTATAAATTACCAGGATTAAGGCGTACGCCCATTTGCTCACATGCTTCAATTCTGACTGGAGAAGTCTTTTAATCTGACGAGCCATTGAGCACACCCCCAGCGCGAAAGCTCAAGAGAGCGTAAATCAATACCGATAGACAGCTGGCTGCCACGCCATATCCCAGAAGCGTCAGCTGCCCCATATCGCTATACCCAAGGGCACATCCGACTCCAAGGTACGGCCCCGGAAGGAAGAAGATCCATCGCAAGGATGGTATAGGTGCCTGAAGGAAGGCTCCGTAGAGCGTCAAGCTCATGACAAATCCGACTATCACCACGGCCCCGCTCAATACAGCGCTGCCCGTTATCCGATAGATGGTCACCGTCTCCAGCGCAACCGATATCACCAATACGGCGTTGACTATCATTGCAGGCAAAAATACAGTTAGTATGTTGTGCGAGTAGTTATGCCCTCCACGTATTATGGCTATTGCAAAAAGAAGAAGGCAAAGCGCGCTATACGCTGCGCCAATTATTAAAGCAGACGAAAATGCATGGGCTAGAGCCCCATAAAAGCGGTTGAGACCTCTTGCCGAAGAAATTCGGTGCCCCTCTTTATAGCCATGCTCCTGTAAAAGCACCAAACAAACGATGAGTGGAACGAACAGGGATGTACCGGCAAAAGCGCTGCGCGCAAGGGACTCATCAGGCGCAGAAGGATCGATTGCATTCCAGAGGAAACCAATATCCTCCCCACAAACGCCATAGCCAAAGGCGAGCAACGTTGTTCCGTTTTTTAGAAAGATGCCGAAGAGAAGGCCGAACGCCAGCATAAGCGCAAGACCAAACTTCGCCGGAAATATCCTGTGCAAACGCATCATATCTGCCTTTATGGGATGGATCGCCCGCTTCATAGCGAGACCGCCTTCATCAAGCGCCTGTAATACTCTTTTAGGGACGACGCCTCATCCCTTATGACGGCCATCGATTCCTTTTTCAGCAGTTCGCCGTCATGAAGAAACAGGCAGCTTGTTGCAACCGATGCCAGCTCATCCAAGTCGTGGCTAGAGATAAGCATGGTTTTGCCCTGCTCCCGATTAAATCGACCGATAAGGGTCCATATACTCTCGATCCCCAGCGGGTCCAACCCGTTTGCTGGCTCATCAAAAATAAGCAGATCAGTGTCACCCAATAAAGCCGTAGCTATATCCAGTCGCCGTTTCATTCCCAGAGAAAAACTGCTCACGCTCTTTTTCTCATCGACGTCCAGCCCGACCAGGCCCAAGACGCGAGGAACCTCACGCTTCTCATCGAGCCCCCATTCCGCACATCGGATCCGAAGGTTCTCAGCCGCACTGAGAGATTGGTATGCTCCGCAGGAATCTGGCACATAGCCGACACGCGTCCGCATCAGGCTCAGCTCTTTTTTCGACTTGCCTCCAAAGAGCTCCACGCTCCCCGACGATGGCTCACAGAGGCCCAGCACTATTTTAATAAGCGTGCTTTTGCCCGCCCCGTTTGCACCAACAAGGGCGCAAAGCTCAGACTGATCCACCTCGAAGGAAACGTCATGCAAAACGCGCCGTTTCCCGTAGCGCTTTGACACCCTTGATAGCCTTATCGTTGATGCGTTCATTGGCCTCCCGTTCCGCTTGATAGCAAAACCGCTCATATCGTTCCTTCTTTACTTTATCGTTTTACATAATTGTTATTGTTTTTCGATAACACATATTTGTCAAGATAATCTAAAAGAAAGAACCCGTGTTAGACACGGGTCCCTTCACGCTGATATTTCGTTTTAGTTGTTCGCCTTAAGCTACTCGTCGCTCAAATCGACAGCAAAGACTGATGTCGGAAGCGACGCCTCATTGCCTCCGCCGTCCCGCATCTGCCTCACAACGTTTTTTGCACGCTCAACAATAAGCTCCTCAAGCTCTTTCTCACTCACGCGCTGAATAATATCTCCCGGTTGACAATCAAGCTCATCACAGATATCGAGGAGCGTCTTTAGGCGAATAGCTTTTATCTTTCCGTTTCTAAGCTTTGAAATATTAGCCGGAGTATGCCCCGTCGCCCGAATCAGATCAGCACTGGTCTTTCCGGTCTTAAGCAGCTGCGTCTCAAGCTCGATGATGAGATAGCTCATGTTTCCTCCTACACAAGCTCGTCAGACTGCTCTTGGAGCAGCGAGGCATAACTCCAGATCGCCGAGATAAACAAACAGACAACTGCGCCGATAAACGACCCCGCATCAAAGGTAGCGCCTTGGCAAATCTCAATAACGAAGGAATGAGGCACGATGTAAAGCTCCAGTCCGCCAATGGTGAGATTGACCGATCCATAGGCACCAACAAGCGAAACCGCGGCGTTAACAGCAAAGGCAAGCGCGAGAACACGGATAAGCCGCACATGCGTCTTGGTAAAGGGCGAGACGCCTCGCGAGATGTTACGGCTGATCCCGCACAAAACGACAAGCGAAATACCCACGACGAGTGCCAGGCACAGTCCGCTTGGGATAACGATGCACCCGCCATTGAGAAGCGTCACGACACCGAAAGAATCGACAGAAGCAACGTTTGCAACCGCATACCAGATCACGTAAACAACCAACGCGGCAAAAGCGACGAGCATCCCTGCAAAAACGGTTGCCATGCAAAAACCAAGCTTCCTGATTTTTTCGCCCGCCTTGGCCATACGCTGAACGCTGTTGGACATACACTCACCCTCATCGACTCTATCGTTATTCGAACAGTTTATCGAACAACGATATGGATTGCATGCGGAAAGCCCCGCCAGTGCACATAGCCCATTCACTAATCAGAAGGGGTGAGAGTGGATTTTGGACACGTATCGAACGAGAGTGGATAATCTCCCACTTTGAGGCCGCCACCGGGCCTAAAACGGGAGATTATCCACTCTCATAGCCATCAAAGCTCGCGAGCTCTTACTCGGCCACCTCGCGCAGGGCCGACATCGTAGCCGCATATTGCTGCTGCAACGCATGCATTCCCGCGCGAGCGCCGTCAACGGCATCGGCGCCGCGCAGCGCCT
The DNA here is from genome assembly GCF_003436775.1 of Collinsella sp. TF11-5AC. Classification (NCBI taxonomy): domain Bacteria; kingdom Bacillati; phylum Actinomycetota; class Coriobacteriia; order Coriobacteriales; family Coriobacteriaceae; genus Collinsella; species Collinsella sp. TF11-5AC. The sequence continues at coordinate 189,186 of NZ_QSQO01000002.1, read as the reverse complement.
CGGTCACCACGACCGCCGGCTCGTACAGGTTATCGAATCCCAGGTTCTGGCTCACGCCCTTGAGCGTGTGAGCTGCCATAAACGCTTCCTTGGCGTCTCCTGCCGCCATGGCGGCCTCCAGCTTGTCCATGCTCTCGTCATCCAAAAACTTGAGGGCAAAGCGGGCAAGCATCTCTCGCCCATCAGCCGAGCGCACGCGTCATCATAATTGGCGCCGATCTTCTCATACGCCTCACGCATGGAAATCATGGATTAAAACTCCTTTGGTCAAACTAAATCGTAGGAAGCGCAACGACCTCGGCAGGGCGCGCCAATGTTTCGGCAATACGGTCTTGCACCTCGAGCAGACAGTCGAGCAGCAGCGGGTTAAAGGTGCCGCACTTACCGTCCAGGATCATCTGGATCGCCTCCTCGTGCGGGATGGCATCCTTGTACACGCGCACGCTCGTCAGCGCATCGTATACGTCGGCCACCGAAACCACCTGTGCGGCGATGGGGATATCGTCGCCCTTAAGGCCATCGGGATAACCCTTGCCGTCCCAGCGCTCGTGGTGCCAACGCGCAATCTGGTACGCATATTCCATAAGCGCATTGCCGGCGTGATGGCGGCCCAGCTCATGCAGCATGTCGGCGCCGATCGTGGTATGCGTCTTCATAATCTCGAACTCCTCGGACGTGAGGCGCCCGGGCTTGTTGAGAATCGCATCGTCAATCGACATCTTGCCGATATCGTGCAGTGCCGAAGCCAGGGCAATCGTAGAGCGCTCCTCGTTGTCGAGGGAGATGCTGTCACTACGGTGGACCAGGCAGCCAAGCAGCAGCTCGGTCAGTTTCTCGATGTTCGTAACGTGCCTGCCGCTCTCGCCATTGCGGAGCTCCATGACGCCGGCCATGATGTCGATGAGCATGCGGCTGTTCTTGACGCGCTCGTTGTACTGCTGAGACAGCAGGCTCGTCAGACGGCGTTGCTTGGCATACAGGCGGATGGTGTTGCTTACGCGACGGCGCACGACACGGGAGTCAAACGGGCGGTTGACATAGTCCGAGGCACCAAGCTCATACGCACGCAGCACCACTTCGTCGGAATCTTCGCTCGAGATCATGATGACGGGCAAATTGTCAATATTCGATCGACGCGACAGATCGCCCAGCACCTCAAAGCCGTTCATGCCCGGCATGACAATGTCCAGCAGCACGAGCGACAACTCATCGCCATAGCGGTCGACCATGTCGAGCGCCGCGCGACCGTTATCGGCCTCGAGGATGCAATACTCGTCCTTGAGCATCTCGTTGAGAATGGCTCGGTTCATCTCGGAGTCATCGACAATAAGCACCGTAGGCTTTTCGCTTTGGAAGGCCTCGATGGATTCGGCATCGGTCACGACTGTACCGGCTTTTGCCTTAGCGCGGCTCAATAATTGGACAGCCTGGCTAACACCCTCATCGACCGTTTCGCCATTAATGCGAACGCCACCAACGCATGCCGTCAAGCTAACGCGCTCATGCCCCGGAATAATCGTGGAATGAACGGCATCGGATACTTGACGCAGGCGACGGGCAAAGTCATCAGAGGGAATATTGGGCATGACGGCCACAAACTTATCGCAGCCAAAACGCACAAGCTCGTCAGTCGAACGAACACCGCTGCGTATGGCCGTCGCCACGGCACCAAGCGCAAGGTCGCCGGCATGGCGGCCATACGTATCGTTGAAGGCCCTAAAATCATCAAGGTCGATCATGGCCACGCCGGCCTGCATACGGGCGCTACGAAGCTTTTCCTCGTAATATCGGCGATTGCGCACGCTCGTCAGCACGTCGGTGTAGACAAGGTCCTCTTCTGCGGCCTCTTGTTCATCAATCGGACGCACCATCAGCAGGACGTGAGGCTCGCCCTCGACCTTCAGAGGACGCAGGCGAGCGCGGTACTCAACGCCATCGTTGAGCAGCTGTTCCGACACCTCATCGGAACCTGCCGCCAAGGCCTCAAGACTTGACTGGCGCAGACAGGGACACCGATCGCCGGCGAGCAGGCAGTTGGGATCGCCCTTAATCTGGTCGACCGACAGCAAACGTACCACGGGGTAGGTCTTCGCGACACGGGCGACCTCGGCGGCAGCCTCCTCGTCGGTTAGATTGGCCTCGTGATTATTGAGCATAGGGGGCCCTTTCAGTAGTTTTGCTTGGTAGCAGTGGGTGCCAAATGTTACAAGGGTAGCACCTTGTCGATGCAGGTACACACGTGAATACCGTTTCTTTTTCATGAGCTGGCAGACGGTAGGGCTGAAGCCGCAGCCGTAAGGTTCTGGGCGCATCTGTTAACACGGTCGAAATGTTTACGGGAAAAGCCCGTTTTGATTATTGCGGCTGCTAGAACCCTAGGACGCCACGGACGGCCTGGGCAGCCGCTACCGGTCGATCGCGCAGCCCGTTGTGCGCGCCGGGGACCGTTACGAGCGGACAGCCCAAAAGCTCAGCCGACGCTCTCGTGCCCGCTTCGCGGGGCGTGCCAATCGAGAGCTCGCCCAAAAACACGGCGGCCACCGTTTTCGATGCGCGGACGCGATCCCAATCGGGAACGCAGGTCATAATGATCCCGTATTCGTTTGCCATAAAGCTGCGGCCGTTGCGCAGGGCATGCTTGGCTTCCGCCTCGGTTGTCTTGGGAGCTTGAGGATCCGAATCACCGATGGCACTCAGGAAGGCTCTTAATGCCCTCGAGACCTTTCCCGCAGCAATCATCTCGAGCAAAACCGGGGCCGTGCCCAGGCCAGCGCCCTCGTTTGTCACGGCGGGTTCGTGCAGCATCGCGCGCGAGACAATGGCCGGGTTTGTACGGAGAAGCTCCAGGGTCACCAGCGTACCGGCGCTGTGCGCGAGGACATTTGCCGGGGCGCCGACATGCTCGATAACGGCCTGCAGGTCGGCGGCCTGGGCGGCGAGGTCGTAGCGCCCGTCCGCGGCATCGCCGCTCTCGCCGCAACCGCGGCGGTCGTAGGCAATTACGCGATAGCCGCAGGCGAGCTCGCGGGCGATCCCGTCAAAAAATGTGCCGTCGACGCAAGCGCCGTGCACGCACACCAAGGCAGGCGCATCCGACGGCACGCCCGGCTCGGCAAACTCGCGACAGGCAATCGTGGTGCCCGCATTCTCGACCGTAAAATCCATGTTGTGCCCCATCGTCTTGTGCCTTGTTAACACATGAACTGTACCCGACCCGAAACCTTTCATATCGTGGGCATCGAGGGCAGAATGAAAAACGAAACCTGAAGAGCACAAGCCCAAACCAGACTTTGGCGCCGATGCTATGCTTAGGCATAACTGTCCCAAGGAGCATATGTCTATGTCTACGTTTTTAAATGCCAGCCCCATCTTTGGACCGGTGCGCAGCCGCCGTCTGGGCCTTTCGCTCGGTGTCAACATGATGCCGGCATCGGGCAAGATCTGTACGTTTGACTGCATCTATTGCGAGAACGGTCTCAACTCCGAGCGTCCCTGCCACGAGTCGTATAACTCGGCCGCCGCGGTACTCGACGCACTCGAGGCCAAATTGCACGAGATGGCAGTCGAGGGCGAGCTGCCCGATGTAATCACGTTTGCCGGCAACGGCGAGCCCACCGCCGCACCGGAGTTTCCGCAGGCCATCGCCGGCGCCGTCGCGCTTCGCGACCAGCTGGCCCCGAACACCAAGATCGCCGTGCTCTCCAATGGCACGCGCGCTGACCAGCCCGCTGTGCACGATGCGCTCATGATGGTCGACGACAACATCCTCAAGCTCGATACGGTCGACCCGGCTTTTATCCAGCTGCTCGACCAGCCCGTTGGCCCCTACGACGTCGAGCACCAGATCGAGACGTTCGCGAGCTTTAACGGCCATGTCATTATCCAGACGATCTTTTTGAGCGGCGAGTACCAGGGCAAGCTCCTCGATAACACCGGCGAAGCGTATGTTGGCCCTTGGCTCGCGGCGCTCGAACGCATTCGCCCGCAGGAGGCGACCATCTACACAGTGGCGCGTGAGACACCGGTCGCCGGCCTTGCCAAAGCGGCGCCCGAAGCGCTCGATGCCATTGCCGTGCGCGTGCGCGCGCTCGGCATCCCCTGCCAGGTGAGCTACTAGCGGATCCGCACAGTCGCCCAGGGTAGTCTTTTTGGGACGGAACTCTGCGGGTGGGCTATACTAGCTGCGAAAGAAAGGAAGTTAGCCATGTTTGACAACGGACCCGTGCCTGGCCGCAACGACGCCTGCTGGTGCGGCAGCGGCAAAAAATATAAGAAATGCCATAGCGCCTTCGATGAGCGCCTCGAGCGCCTGTGGGAAGAGGGCTGGGAGGTTCTGCCCCGCACGCTCTACAAGACGCCCGCCGATATCGAGGGCATCAAGCGCTCGGCGGCTATCAACGTGGGCGTGCTCGACTACGTAGGCGAGCACATCACCGCGGGCATGACCACCAACCAGATCGACCAGATGATCTACGACTACACCGTCGAGCACGGCGGCACCCCGGCCGACCTCAACTATGAGGGCTACCCCAAAAGCGTGTGCACCTCGATCAACGATGTGGTCTGTCACGGCATCCCCTGCGATACGGACGTGCTGCACGAGGGCGATATCATCAACGTGGACTGCTCCACGATTCTGGACGGCTACTTTAGCGATTCGAGCCGCATGTTCTGCATCGGCGAGGTCTCGGCCGAGCGCCAGCGTCTGGTCGACGTCACTCGCGCCAGCGTGGAGGCGGGTCTGGCCGCCGTCAAGCCGTGGCTACCGCTGTCCGTGATGGCCGAGGCTGTGCAAAAGACGGTAGAGGACGCCGGCTTTAGCGTGGTGCGCGAATACGGCGGACACGGCATCGGTAAGGAGTTCCACGAGGACCCGTTTGTGGGCTTTACCACCGAGGCACCCGATGTGGACACCATCATGGCCCCGGGCATGGTCTTTACCATCGAGCCTATGGTCAATGCCGGAGCGCCCGACATCAAGATTAGCAAGGGTGACGGTTGGTGCGTGCGCACCAAGGACGGCAGCGATTCGGCCCAGTGCGAGGTACAGCTCGTGGTGACCGAGGACGGCTACGAGCTGCTGAGCTGGTAGCCGTGGATGCGCCGGATGCTGACGGGCACGCTCGTCTAGCATCCGGCGTTTTTGTTTGAACGTTTTGCCTGATAAAACCTGCCAAAATAAACCTGTCCCTTTTTGGCGGGTCAAGCGGAAAGGACTGCTTGTGAACATCTTGGTTTTGCTGCCCGTCAACGACCACCACCGCGCAATTCTTGAGTCGAGCGCTCCGGGCGAGGACTTTATCTACACGAGCGCCGACGCTATCACGCGCGAACAAGTCACCAACGCCGACGTGATCTTGGGCAACATAGACCCTGCCCTACTTACCGCATGCGAGCACCTCCAGCTGCTGCAACTACAGACCGCGGGCTATGACGATTACTTGGCCGCCGGCACCGTGCCAGCCGACGCCAAACTGTCTTGCTCGGTGGGCGCCTACGGCCAGGCCGTGAGCGAGCACATGTTTGCCATGGTCCTTTCCGTGATGAAGCGCCTGCCCGGCTATCACGACTTGCAGCGCGAGCATCGCTGGGAGGATTTGGGGCCGGTTACCTCGCTCAAAAATGCCAACGTGCTGGTGCTGGGCGCGGGCGATATCGGCGGCCACTTTGCCACGCTCTGCCGCAGCATGGGCGCACACGTCCGCGGCATCAAGCGCCATCCACTCGTCTACCCCATTGTGTTTGAGGACATGGACGGCATGGATGCCCTGCCCGAGCGCCTGGCCGAGGCTGATATCGTCGCATCCTTTATGCCCAGCACACCCGAGACCCGCGGCCTGGCGAACGCCGAGTTCTTCGCCGCGATGAAGCCGGGCGCCTTCTTTGCCAACGGCGGCCGCGGCGATCTTGTGGTCGCCGACGACTTGGTTGCCGCCCTGGAGTCGGGACATCTTGCCGGCGCTGCGGTCGACGTCGCCGACCCCGAGCCCCTGCCTACGACAAGCCCCCTGTGGGATGCGCCCAACATGCTCATCACGCCGCACGTCTCCGGCTGGTTCCACCTGGCAGCCACGCTCAACAACGTGGTCGACATCGCCGCGGAGAATCTGCGTCACCTGCAGGCCGGCGAGACCCTGCGCTGCTGGATCGAACACTAAGAATTACGCCGTTTTGCAAACGGCGTAATGAGCCGACGCTGCGAGCCCGTCTGGACGACAATCTGCCTTTCAACTTCGGCGGCATGACCAGAAGGTCAATGCCGCCTTGTTTCAAGGCACCTTGCTCGCCCAGACGGGCTCTCGCTGACTTTTGTTCAACCTGTAGGGACTGGCTGGCGCGGCCCTGCCTGGGGGCATTCGCTGACTTTTATTCGACCTGCAGGGTCTTCAAATTGCTAGAGCGTTGCTAAGTAATTCTTTGCGTCTTCTACGCTCATTGCTGCGACGGGTGCGTGTGAACAGAGTTTGACATCGTTGGTGACCAGTAGATCCGCCTGAGCACGTATCGCTGCCGCAATGATTAAATCGTCTTCGTAATCGCTATGGAGCTCACGCTGTCTGCTCGCCATCCATATGTCACTCAGGTCGCAGGGTACCGACGTGGCAAGTTGCGACAACACGTCGAGGCAATCCCATGCAAGTGATGTCGACGCCACGGCAGCATCTTGAGAAAGCGAGCCGTGCTCTCGCCGATACCATGCCTTATGTTCGCTTGAAATCAAATAAAACAGGTCTTTGGACGATGTCGCCGCATACAGCAAATCAACCTGCGCCGTGCATGCATCGCGTAAAAACTCAATCGCCACCGAACGACCACGTCGTGAGGGAATGAAGTAATCGAGCCACACGTTGGTGTCAACCAAGATGCGCTTTGGAGTCTCACTCATAGAGCCAGCTCATCTCCTCGCCATAGCGATCCGCATAGGCATTCCGTTTGAGCTCTTCGTCGTCCGATGGCTGAGCCTTGACCATATCGATTCCCGACTCACAGCAAGCGGCAGCGAACAGCTTCGACCCCTGATCCATAAGCTCGAGCTTACGTTTGGCGGCCTTTTCGCGCTCGCGCTGTTCCGCCCGGGCACGACTGGGCAGCAGGATATCCTCGAGCGCACCGGGGCGATCGGCCAGCGATGCTGCAAGCTGCCAGAGCGCTCGCACCGCTTGGCTCGGCGTCATACCGGCCTTGGAGAGAGCGGCGTCCCCACTCCTTTTAAGATCGGCATCGAGACGTACGTTGATCTGAGCGGCTGTTGTGGTCATGACCCCTCCTTAATACTTCAAAATATCATAAAGCTCTATGGTAGATACGTAAAGCATGTATAGCATTTATAAGCATTAGCCGTACTCTGTACACAAAAAGCCGCCGAGGCGCACTGCACCTCGGCGGCCACGTATCGCAGATCTAGTTCGGTTTCACCCTTTGCATTCGCCCAGATAAAACCTGCCAAAATAAACCTGTCCCTTTTTGGCAGGTTTTAGAGTTCCGCGCTTTCGGCGCCGTTGATGGTCAGGTCACGCTTGTAGAAGGCGGTGAGGGCGCGGATGGCGTACATTACGTCGCGCACGCCGCCGGTCTCGTAGCTCGAGTGCATGGCAAGCTGCGGCAGGCCCACGTCCACGGCATGCATGCTCGCCTGCATATTGGACAGATTGCCCAGGGTAGAACCGCCGGCCATATCGCTCTTGTTGGCAAAGGCCTGCGTGGGCACGTCGGCGTCATCGCAAATGGCCTGGAACACCGCGCGGCTAAAGGCGTCGGTGCAGTAGTGCTGGTTGGCGGCCTCCTTGATGACGATGCCGCCGTTAAGCACAACCTGGTTGCGGGCGTCGCACTTCTCGGCGTGGTTGGGGTGCACGGCATGCGCGTTGTCGCAGCTCACGAGCATCGAAGCGGCAAGTGCGCGGTGGTACGACTCGTCATCGAAGCCCAGCGACCCGTTGATGCGGCGCAGCGCGTCGGCCAAGAACGTCGACATGGCGCCCTGCTTGGTCTCGGAGCCAACCTCCTCGTTATCAAAGCAGCAAAAGACCGAAACGTCGTGCGCATTCTCGGCACCCAAAAATGCCTGCAGCGAGGTGTAGGCGCAGGCCAGGTCGTCGAGCTTGGGCGTCGAGATAAACTCGTCGGCCCAGCCCCAAATACGCGCATCCTGTCGGTTGACCAGGAACAGGTCGCGGCCCAGAATCTGCTCAGGCTCAACATCCAGTTCGTCAGCGATCAGGGCATCAAAGTCACCCTGCTTAAGATCGCCAGCGCTGATGAGCGGGCACAGATCAACGGCGCGATTGGGAGCAAAGCCCTCGTTAACGCCGCGGTTCATATGGATGGCAAGGCTCGGAATGATAGCGACCTCGCGCTCGGTGGCGAGCAGGCGGCTCTCAATACGGTCGCCCTCGCGCACCAACACGCGGCCCGCGAGCGCCAACGGGCGGTCGAACCAGGTGTAGTCGATCATGCCGCCGTAGGCCTCGGTGTTCAGGCGCAGCGTCTCGCCCGCGCCGTCGAGCTCGGGCACGGCCTTGACCTTAAACGTCGGCGAATCGCCGTGCGACGCCGTGAGCTGAAAATGGTAGTCGCCGGCAACGCCGTCCTCGCCCCATGTCGCGGCCAGGTCCTCGCCCACCTTAAAGGCAACGACGCTCGAGGTGTTGCGCTGCGTGTAATAACGCCCGCCCGGCTCGATGTCCCACGCCGCATTCTCGGGCAGGTAGGTAAAGCCCGCCTCGTCGAGCTCGGCCATAATGGTCGCTGCCGTATGGAACATGCTGGGGCATGCCTCGATAAAGTCGATAAGGTCGTTGGCAGCCTCGATATCGTCGGCCGTCACGTGCGCGCGCTCGGGCGTTTCCTGATCCGTCATGCTCTCCCCTTTCGCTGGGTTGATGGTCCCCTCCAGCATACCCCGCCACGCCAGCGTCGCACTCTTCATTCCATGCTTAGTTCCGCGCCGCTCACCAAGTTGAGTCATCATGCCCGCGCTCCTTTTGCGACAATTGCACCAACAGGACGAGAGGAGCCGTCATGAAGCCACGTAACATTGCCATCGCCTGCGGTGCCGCGGGAGTCGCCGTCGGCCTTGCCGCTGCCACCGGTATCGTTTATCACAAGCAAATCAAGTCCGCCGCGTCGCTCAAACGCTTGACCGGCTACGCGGATGGCTATGACCTGTACGTAATCGACATCGTCTACGACTACGATCTTGATCGCATCATCGCCGCTGGCGTGCGCGACGACCAGGCCTACATCGATGCCGTGGTGGCGCAGGCGCTCCCCGGCGTGCCGGCACATGTCCAGGCGCCCCAGTTTGCCTGCAGCGCTTTTGTCGCCGTGGATGCCGAAGGCCGCGTGCGCACCGGTCGCAATTACGACTTTAAGGACGACACCTCAGCGCTGCTGGTGCGCAATCACCCGCGCGACGGCTATGCCTCCATCGGGTTTGCCGCCCTCAATAACCTGGGCGATAACACTCCGCTTGACTCCGTCGCCGGACGCGCCGCCGCACTCATGGGCTCGTTTGCCCAGCTCGATGGTGTTAACGAATGTGGCGTGTCCATTGCCGTACTCACCCTGGATTCCAAACCCTGTGACCAGGACACGCAGCGCCCCGTCATCAACACTTCGCTCGCCATCCGCCTGGTGCTCGACCGCGCGGCTACCACGCAGGAGGCCGTCGACCTGCTTTCTGCCTACGACATGCACGCCATGGCAGGACGCGATTACCACTTCTTTATCAACGACGCCGCCGGTGACGCGCGGGTGGTGGAGTGGGATCCGCGCGACCCCGACCGCGCATGCAAGGCGACGCCCGTGCGCCAGGTTACGAACTTCTACGCCTGCTATGGTGCCGAAGTGCTACCCAACCAAAAGAACGGCGAACTGGGCCATGGCAAGGAACGCGCCATCGCCATCGCCGATGTCCTCGACGCCCATGTCGGTGCCCAAGACGAGGCAGTCGCTTGGAAGGCCCTGCGCGCTGCGGCGCAAGAGCCCAATCCGGAAGACATCACCAGCAACACGCAGTGGTCGGTCGTCTTTGACAATACCGAGCCCGCTGCCGCCATCACGCTGCGCCGCCACTGGGGCGACGTCGACGCCTTCGCGCTGTAAGGAGCTGGCACCGTCGTCCTTACGCTCGCCTGACGTTGCTTACATTTCTATACATTTGAGCTAACACGTTTTACCTCCGCATCAACAGTGTGCGGGGGTAAACTTATGCGCATGTTATAACTTGCCCGGAAGGATTCATCATGCTCAGGATCGGTCTTCTTACCAGTGGCGGCGACTGCCAGGCGCTCAATGCCACCATGCGCGGCATCGTCAAAACGCTCATGACCAATAGCGAAGAGCCTATCGAGATCTATGGTTTTGAGGACGGCTACCAGGGCCTCATCTACAGCCGTTTTCGCGTGATGACGCCGGCAGACTTTAGCGGCATCCTCACCCGCGGCGGCACCATCCTGGGCACGAGCCGCACGCCGTTCAAGCGCCTGGACACTCCCGAGGCTGACGGCGTCGAGAAGGTGCCCGCGATGGTCCACACCTATCACAAGCTGCAGCTCGACTGCCTGTTTATGCTGGGCGGCAACGGCTCCACCAAGACTGCCAACCGGCTGCGCGAAGAGGGCCTCAACGTTATCGCCCTGCCCAAGACCATCGATAACGACACCTGGGGCACCGAGATGACGTTTGGCTTTACGAGCGCCATCGACGTCGCCACCAAGTGCATCGACGACATCCACACTACCGCCTCGAGCCACGGCCGCGTGTTCGTTATCGAGATCATGGGCCACAAGGTTGGCTGGATCCCGCTGTACGCCGGCGTCGCGGGCGGCGCGGACGTCATCCTGATTCCCGAAATCCCCTACGACATGGATAACGTCATCAAGACCATCGAGCATCGCATGGAGACCGGTAGCCGCTTTACCATCGTAGCCGTCGCCGAGGGCGCTATCTCCAAGGAGGACGCGGCGCTGTCCAAGAAGGAGTACAAGAAGAAGCTCGCCGAGCGCACGAGTCCGTCGGTTGTCTACGACATCGCCAAGGAGATCGAGGCCAAGACCGGTCGCGAGACCCGCGTCGCCATCCCCGGTCACACGCAGCGCGGCGGTCAGCCCGACGCCCAGGACCGCATCTTTGCGACCCAGTGCGGCGTCGAGGCAGCGCTTGGCTGCCTGCGCGGCGAGTTTGGCTACATGATTGCCCTGCGTGACGGCAAGATGTGCCACATGCCGCTCGAGGAGGTCGCCGGCAAGCTCAAGTATGTCGATCCCCAGAGCGATCTAGTACGCGAGGCCAAGGCGTTGGGCATCAGCTTCGGCGACGAATAGCCTCGGCTGGAATCCACCCCATCGGGCCCTCCGACCCCGCCCGACGTATTTCGATTTGGCTCCTCCCTTGACTCCGTCAAAGGTCGCCAATCGAAATCGTCGGGCGGGGTCGGAGGGCCCTGCGTTTACATACTCGCCGGGGCTATTCGTCTTCTTGCTGCGGGTGCCTGGGCTGGAATTGAGTTGCGGTGAAATAGTTCCTGCTTAGTCCGCAAATGGCTGAATCCAAAAACTATTCCACCGCAACTTACTGAGTGGGGGCTCTTGGCTGCTACTTGCACTGACATTTGTCCTGAAATGGCTGGTCGTTAGGGATTGCTACCGGTAGTTGCGGTAGGGTTGGGGCAGATTCTAACTAGAAATGGTGGTCGCTACCGGTTGTTCTCGGCATACTCGGCTCATTCGATTCGACCATCAAACGAAAGGAACCACCATGGATCTTGCGATGGCGCAGCGCCTCGTCGATCGCCGTAAAGCTGCCGGCCTTTCTCAGGAGGCGCTTGCTGCCCAGCTGGGCGTAAGCCGCCAGGCTGTTAGTAAATGGGAGCGCAGCGAGTCCTCGCCCGATACCGATAACCTTATTGCGCTCGCCGCGCTGTATGGCGTGTCGCTGGATGAGCTGCTGTATGGGGAGGCGGTGGCTAGCGCTGATGACTCACAGGCTGATGATGAGGCGCAGAACAGCAACGCCGGCACCAAAGCTTCAGATAAGGCTGAAGAGGCTGAGGCTTCTACTGAGCACGCTGATTGCAGCGATAAGCCACTTGTCGATATTTCCCTCGCGCGCGGTATCCACGTCATTGATCCCAATAAAGGCGAGGAAGTCCATGTTGGTTGGAGCGGCATCCATGTGACCAACGAGCGCAAGGGCGAAGAGGTGCATGTGGGGCCGGACGGCGTGCATATCGATACGCTTGAGGACGATGGACATAGCGTACGCACCAATGACGACGGCACCGTCACCATCGACGGCGAGACGTTTTCCAGCTGGAAGGAAGCACACGACAAGCTCGACCATCATGGCAAGCATTTCCACACCAAGGTCGGACGTGCATGGAACAAATTCCCCTTCCCCGCACTTGTCACTCTCGCCTATCTGGTGCTCGGCATTGTCTACGGCACATGGGGCATGGGGCTTTTCCTCGTCTTTCTGGTTCCCGTCTACTACGCGATTGGTGACTTCATCGATCGGCGCCACCTGTCTAAGCTGATCGAGGCCATCTACCCGGCAGCCGCCATCGCTTGGTTCCTCTACATGTGGCTCTGTTTGGGACAGCCCCATCCTGCATGGATCATCCTCATCACGATTCCCGTCATAAAGGCGCTCATGCGCTGGTGCCGCAAACAATGGAAGCACCGCAAACAGGCCTAACACGCTCCGACCCACCAGCACCCAACCGCCCCCGCCCTTCTCCTAAGTTGCGGTGAGATAGGGACTGTTTTGAGGCTCCAAAGCGCCAAACAGTCCGTATGTCACCGCAACTTACAAACAACTGGGTCAGTTCCGGCACGGAAATTAGCATTGAGCTGACCGCGCGCCACGAAAAGGGGCCATCTACTACGTTTAACTCGATGGGGCCAACCATGACCGCCTTTTTCGAAAATCGACAGGCCTTCTACCTGCGGTTTTATTTTTCGTTTTCCCGGCATGGTTGAGGGTATCCAATTAAACGTAGTAGATAGGCCCGTTTTGTGGCATACGACCCATTCAAGCCCAATCTCGAAGGCTAAAGAGAGCCTCTCATCCACGCCTGCGGGCAAAAGATAGCAAAGCAACGAACGCCGGGTCGCCCGTAGGTGCCCGGCGTTTGCCCAGATAAAACCTGCCAAAATAAACCTGTCCCTTTTTGGCAGGTTACTCGGCGCTCTTGAGGGCGCCGACCATGTCAATCTTGTTGAGGGTACGGTTGGTGGCGAGGTTGACGATAAACGTAAAGCCAAAGGCCAGAAGCACGGATAGCACGTAGCTCAGCGGCTCGACCTCAACATCAAAATACAGCGACGGCATCTGCAAAATGTAGGTAAAGCTCTCGGCCAGCAAGCCACCCAGCGGCACGCCCAGCGCAGCGCCGATCGCCGTGAGGACCAACGTCTCCTTGTTGACGTAATGGTGCACCTCACCGCGACGGAAGCCCAGCACCTTGATGGTCGCCAGCTCGCGTTCGCGCTCGGAGATGTTGGTGTTGGACAGCGTAAACACCACCACAAACGACAGACACGCCGCCATAAAGGTCACGAGCACCACGACAGAATTGATAATCGTAAAGTTCGCCTCATAGTTTTCCCAATGCTCGGCCGTACTCGAAATCGTAAGCCAACCGTCACTCTTAAGATTCTTGCTAAACGCAATCTGGTCGGCCGACGAACCCTTAAGCAGCACAAAGACGCCGTTAAGGCGCGCGCTTCGACCGAACGTGCGCTCATAGGTGCTCTGCGTCATATAAAGCGTGTTGCCCAGATAGTTGAGCGAAATGTCGCTGACTTTGACCTTGGCAACATTGAGCGACGAATCCTGGACGTGAGCCGTATCGCCCGGCTGAATCCCCAGCACCAGCTGTGAACTTTTGCTCAGATACACGTCTCCGTCACGCAAAGGCAGCGGTTCTTTGGACTCGTCCTCAAGGCGAACGTAGTCGTCCAGATCGTTCGTGCGGTCATCGGGCACCACGATGAGCTGCACGGTCTCGCTCTTGCCGCCAAACGTAAAGGTAACGTTGTCGGTCATAATTGGCAGCGTCGAAGTCACGGTCACGTTGAAATCATTGGCCGCGCTGCGCTCATCCAATGCCGCGCACGTCTGCGAAAAATCGTCGGGATTGGCGACCGCCAGCAGGTCGTAGCGCGTGATATGCCCGTACTGTTTGGGCGAAAGCGCCACCGACGTGTCGCGAATACCCATACCGCAGATCACGAGTGCTGTGCAGCCGGCGATACCGAAGATGGTCATAAAGGCGCGCTTTTTGTAGCGGAACAGGTTACGCGCCGCCACCTTGTTTAAGAAGCCCATGCGGCGCCAGATAAAGCCGATGCGCTCAAGCAAGATGCGAGAGCCGGCGCGTGGGGCTTTGGGACGCATGAGCGAGGCTGGGGTCTCGGCCATCTCGTGGCGGCAGGCGATAATCGTAGCGCCCACCACGCCCACGGCAAACAGCGCCACCGAGACGATTGAGGACACGATGTCGTACGAAAGCAACATCTGGGGCAGCGAGTACATGTCGTCGAACACCGTAAACAAGAACAGCGGCAGACCCAAAAATCCGATGATATTGCCGAGCACGCCACCGATCAGACACGCCCACAGCGAGTAGTCCACATATTTGGACAGGATACGCCCGCGTGAATAGCCGAGCGCCTTGTACAGGCCAATAAGCGTGCGCTCCTCCTCGACCATGCGGGTGGCGGTGGTGAGACTGATAAGCACGGCGACGATAAAGAAGATGAACGGGAACACCGTGGCGATGGCCTCGATCGAAGAACTATCGCTCTCGACGCTCGAGTAGCTTGCGATATTGCCGCGGTCCTGGATGTACCAGGTGCATTCGCCCAGGTCGGAGAGCTCGGCGCGGGCATCGGCGAATTGCTGGTTGGCGGCGGCACGGCGCTGGTCCAGGTCGACCTGAGCCTGCGCACGCTCCTCGCTGCCCTCGGCCATGCGATTGATGTTGTCCTGCTCGATCCCAAAGACCATATTCGCCTGACGCTCAGCCGCGTCCAAGCTCGCCGGTGTGTCGACCGTCAGCTCCTGGGCGCGCGCCTTCTCACGCTCCTCGCGGATCTTCTCGATATTGCCCTTGACCTCATTGATCTTTGCCGAGTAGGCATCCGAATAGGAGTTGAGGCTCTTGGCTCCCTCGACGACCACGTGGACAGCGGAGTAGGAAGAAGATGTCGCGGCATCCTCGCTCACGTAGAACTTGTAGTCCGCAGTCGAAGCAGCGCGAAAGGCGTTGACTGTCGAGTCGGAGCTCACGTCGGTAGGATCGAGAACCTCGGCCGTGATGGTGTAGTCCCCATCGGCAAACTGGTCCTTGGCGCTTTGGTTCGACGAGCTCGCATCGTTGGCGGCAAAGCTCACCGTATCGCCGATTTTCTTGCCCGAAGCCTTCAAAAAACGTGAGGTCACTGCCACTTCGCCCGAAGTCTCGGGCAGCTCGCCGCGTACTAGCACCGGTTGGTCAATATTCTCTTTGGAGAGGCTCTGTACGACGACACGCTCGCGCGTCGTACCCACGGCGGTATAGGCGGTCTCGGTATAGATGCCCTCGGCCGTCTCGACGCCATCGACCTC
Organism: Collinsella sp. TF11-5AC; assembly: GCF_003436775.1. Lineage (NCBI taxonomy): Bacteria > Bacillati > Actinomycetota > Coriobacteriia > Coriobacteriales > Coriobacteriaceae > Collinsella > Collinsella sp. TF11-5AC. The sequence continues at coordinate 173,571 of NZ_QSQO01000002.1, read as the reverse complement.
TTGGATCGCGGCAAGATCGTCATCGGTCAGACCATAGGTCGACTGCACGTTGATGTCATAGACATTCTGCTGGTCAAAATAGGCGTCGACCGAATCACACAGGTCCTCGCAGCCCGCCTTAAGGCCGCACATGACGCTCACGCCAAGCGCGGTGATCACGACGATAGACAAGAAGCGTTTGAGGCTGCCGCGAATCGTGCGGTAGATGCCACGGCGAAAAACCGTCGGCACCATATCGTTTGAGCTTTGGGCGGTACGGTAGGTCGTAAAATCCTGCTCGCGCTCCGTGTTCTGCGCGTCGCGGCGTTGACTGTTTTGGCGGTCCTGATTCATGGGCGCTACCACTCGATCGTCTCGATAGGCACAGGATTTTGCTGGATCGTCTCGCTCTCCACGCGGCCGCTCTTAAAGCGGATCAGGCGATCGGCCATGGGCGCCAGCGCAGAGTTGTGGGTGATGATGATGACCGTAATGCCTTGCTTGCGGCAAGTGTCCTGTAGCAGCTGCAAGATCTGCTTGCCGGTTTTGTAGTCGAGTGCACCCGTAGGCTCGTCGCACAAAAGCAGCTTGGGGTTCTTAGCCAGCGCGCGGGCGATGGATACGCGCTGCTGCTCGCCGCCCGAAAGCTGCGCCGGAAAGTTAGCGAGGCGGTCGCCCAGGCCAACCTGGCGAAGCGTTTGCTCGGCATCGAGCGAATCGGGGCAGATCTGCGCCGCGAGTTCGACGTTCTCAAGCGCCGTCAGGTTAGGGACCAGATTGTAGAACTGAAAGACAAAGCCGACGTCAGCGCGACGGTATTCCACAAGCTGAGCCTCGTTGGCAGAGCTCACGTCACGCCCGTCCACCGTCACGGTGCCAGAAGTTGCCGTGTCCATGCCGCCCAGAATGTTGAGGGCCGTGGTCTTGCCGGCGCCCGAAGCACCCAGAATGATGGCGAGCTCGCCGCGCTCGACCGTAAAGCTCGCGCCGTCGAGCGCGTGGATGCGGGCGTCGCCCTCGCCGTATGCCTTGATGACGTCTTTGAATTCGATATAGGCCATCGATTAATTCCCATCTGGTCGGATAACTCTTTAGTATTACCCATTTCGCACCGACCAAAAAGGGACAGGTTTATTTTGGCATGTTTTATATGGGGAAACGGCAGCTATAGATGAGGCGCCGGGGAGGCCGAGAAATCATCGACGGGGTCAGGCCGACCGCCAAACACAACGCACGCATCTCAATCTGTCAGCCAAATAATTCGAACAGCTGTTCGTTTCTATGATATGATTCAACTATCTAAGCAGGCCAATACGCAGAAAGGCGGCCAACATGGCGTTCGACTTTAAGAAGGAATGCAAGGAGCTCTACAAACCTGCAAGCAAGCCGAGCATCGTAACAGTCCCGCCTATGAGCTACGTTGCCGTTCGCGGAAAGGGCGACCCAAATACCGAAGGTGGCGAGTATCAAAACGCCCTGCCGCTACTTTACGGCATCGCCTATACCGTCAAGATGTCGAAGAAAGGCTCAAGGAGTATCGAGGGCTATTTCGACTTTGTGGTACCGCCGCTCGAGGGTTTCTGGTGGCAAGAGTCCCCGAGCGGCGGCATCGATTATGTACGCAAGGACAATTTCAACTTTATCTCGTGCATCCGCCTGCCCGATTTCGTCACCCGAGATGACTTTGACTGGGCAGTCGCGGAAGCCACGACCAAAAAGAAACTGGACTTTTCCGCCGTCGAACTGCTTAAAGTTGACGAGGGTCTCTGCGTTCAATGCATGCACACCGGGCCCTACGACAACGAACCGGCGACCGTAGACGCTATGCATGAATACACGACCGAGCTGGGCTATGTTCCCGACTTCTCAGACACCCGTTTACATCACGAAATCTATCTCTCCGATCCACGCAAATGCGCACCGGAGAAACTTAAGACCGTGGTTCGTCATCCTATCAAGCGCGCTGAATAGCGTGGGGCGTCATTTCACGCGCTAGGTTTTAAGCCGGCCAACCAGCCGCCTCCTAGGCCGTCCGGTAATTATCTTGACGCGGCCCGTCGCATCTTATAAGTTTGTTTTGCTAAAGCTGGAAAGCCTCTCAACGATGCGCAACTCCAGCTCTTTTTCTATCAAGAGAGCAAGTGTCGAAAAGCAAAATGTCAGAAAGCAGCGCTTCGAGCAGAATCAAACGCCTGGTCAACACCTATAGCGGTCTCGTGCTTATGGGCGCCGTCGGAATCCCTATCGGCGTTATCGTTGGCGCCATCAGTGCCCTTTTTGGTCGTGTGCTCCTGGCAATCGGCGCCTTCCGTGACGAGCACATCGTACTGCTCCTTCCCTTCCTCGCCCTCATGGGCTTGGCCATCGTATTTGCCTACCTCACCTGGGGCAAAGGCACCGATCGGGGCATGAGCTTAGTATTCGACGTAGGTCACGGACGCGAGGACGCCATCTCCCCGCGTCTGGTGCCGCTCATTATGCTGAGCACGTGGGCCACGCATCTCTTTGGCGGCAGCGCGGGACGCGAAGGCGTAGCCGTGCAGATCGGCGCAACCGTCTCGCATTGGATCGGCCGACGTCTACCTTTCCGAGAACCCGGCAACACGTTTTTGCTTATCGGAATGGCCGCCGGCTTTGCCGGACTCTTCCGAACGCCCCTCGCCGCCACGGTCTTTGCGATCGAAGTACTGGTCGCAGGACGCATGGAATACCGCGCGCTGTTTCCCGCGCTTACAGCCTCGCTCGCCGCAAGCATGACCTCCGGCGCTCTGGGGCTCGAGAAGTTTGAGGTCGCCGTTACCGCCTCGTATGCGCTCGACCTCCCCGGTCTTGGACGACTGGCGTTGTTGGGTATCGCGTTTGGTATGGTAGGTGGAGCTTTTGCCTGGTGCCTTGCCCATGCCAAGACCCTTGCAGCGCGGCTGCTCCCCAGCCCTTACATACGCGTTGCCGTTATGGGCCTTGCGCTGTCGGCGATTCTGTTCGCGCTGTGGCAGGGGCGATACTGCGGCCTTGGCACCAACCTGATATCCGCGGCACTGGGTGACAACGGTGAGGCGTCGATCATGCCTTGGGACTGGGCGCTCAAATTCGTACTCACCATCGCCACGCTTGCCGCAGGATATCAGGGTGGCGAGGTGACGCCGCTGTTCTCCATCGGAGCCAGCCTGGGTGTCGTACTCGCCGGGATTCTCGGCATGCCCGTCGAGCTCTGCGCCGCGCTGGGATACGCCGCCGTCTTTGGCAGCGCCACCAATACGCTGCTCGCGCCCATCTTTATTGGCTGCGAGGTCTTTGGCTTTAGCAGTCTGCCGACGTTCTTTATTGTCTGCGTCGTGGCCTACCTGTTCAACATGGATAAGTCGATCTATGCGCTGCAGGAGCACAGCCGCACCCGATAAACAGGGCGTTTGCCACCAAAAAACGCGCACGACAGGCCGGGCCCGCCGCGCGCGTCATCCTATACACGATTAGTTATTGTTGTTGGTCATCGAAGCCACTGCTGCCGCAAGATTGGAAATGGGCATTGTCTGCAGCCAGATGCGCCCCGGACCGGTGAGCACAGTGTTGAACACGCCTTCACCGCCAAACATGATGTTTTTGACGCCCTTGACCATATGCGCGTCGATGCTCACCGTCTCCTCAAAGCCGGCCACGTTGCCGGTATCTACAATCATTTGCTGGTCAGCAGCAAGCTCGTACTCAACTAGGTCGCCGTCGATCTCGGCAAAGGCAATACCCGAGCCCGTGAGCTTTTGCATGATAAAACCCTCGCCGCCAAAGACGCCGGTCTTTGCCTTCTTGTTAAAGTGGATGCTCAGCTCAACACCACTTTCCGCGGCAAGGAACGAACGCTTCTGCAAAATCCAGCTCTTACCAGGGCCAATCTCGATCGGTATAATGCGGCCGGGGAAGCAAGAGCCAAACGCAATCATGCCATCGCCGTGCGCGGTCCAAATGTTTTGGAACAACGCCTCACCCGAAAAAGCCTTAGAGAACATCTTGCCTATACCACCGCCCGAGGTGGACATCTCCATGTTGGGGGTCATCCAGACCATGGCACCGCTTTCGGTGATCATGGATTCGCCGTCGCTAAGGTTGCACGTAACAACCGGGAAAGCCCCTCCGCCGATCTCGTACTGCATGACCGTCTCCTTTCCTTCGGGAGCCGAACAACGATGTCCATATTTTAGCAGTTAGAGGTGCGTTTATTTGGGTCGGTGGCGTTCATGGCGCCGATCACCGCCAGCCTCCGCTGCCATCTGCACAGATAAAACCTGCCAAAACAAACCTGTCCCTTTTTGCAGGTTTTAGAGACGGACGGTGAAGGTGATCTGATGGTCGTGGCCAGATACGGTAGCGGAGCCGCCATGGGCTTCGGCGATGGCACGCACCACGGATAGGCCCACACCCGAGCCGCCTGTCTTGGAGCTGCGCGACACGTCCGCACGATAGAAGCGGTCGAACAATCGGTCCAGGTCGCCTTCGGGCAGCTCGTCTACAGCGTTCGATACGACAAGCTCTGCCGAGCCTTTGCCCGCACCGCGCGAAACGGCGCGCAGACTCAACTCAATCACGCTGCCCTCGCTCGCATAGCGCGTGGCATTGTCCAGCAGCAACTCAACCACCTGCGTCACCGCCGCAGCATCGGCATGAGCGCGCACGCCGGTCGCGACCGACATCGACAGGCGCTTGCCGCGCGAGACCGCCACCGATTCAAACGGCGCGGCTGCCTTGTCAACTGCCTCCGAGAGATCGATCGACGCCATGGTAAAGCCCGCCGAGCCCTCGTCCATGCGCGCCAAAAATACCAGACGCTCCGTAAGTGCCGTCAGTCGCGCCACCTGCTCGTGAATGCTCTGCGTCCACTCACTCTCGCCGCTCTCAATCTCCTGTACCTCGTTGGCGGCATCGATCACAGCGAGCGGCGTCTTGATCTCGTGGCTTGCATCGGTAATAAATCGCTTTTGCTTGCTGTAGCTCTCGACCATCGGTCGAATCACGGCACCCGACGCGACCGTTACAATTGCCAGCACCGCCAGCCAGCCAATGCAACTGATCGCCACACTCGCGCTCAAAAACGAATGAAAGCTTGCAAGCTCGCGCGAGCAGTCCACGAACACATAGGTGATCTCGTCGTCCTGGACGTCGGTCGTATAACGATAATTGCCAGAGAAGCCCGAGGTCCAGCCCTTGGCATGCAGCCTTGCGGCAATACTGGCGGCGCGCTTGGCACCAACCGCGGCAATGCGGGCCGTATTGACATCGGCAACCTGTCCGGCGTCAATCGTCACCGTAAAGTAGCGCGTGTCGAAGGGAGACTCCGCCGTCATGCCTTCGAAGTGTCTGATGCGAACGCCCGCTTGGCTATCGCCGGCATCTTTGCCATTAGCGGGCTCGGCTTTAGACTCGTCCCCCCAATCGATACCGTCCTTGCCCGCCAGAATATAGTCCAGGCGAGCGTCGGCCATCTTGCAGACATGCGAATAATTGACGATGTTGATGCCGGCGATGATGAGCGTGAGCACCACGGTCACGGCGCCCATGGCAACGAGGATAAACTTGCGACGCAGACGGCGGCCCAATGCGTCAACAGAATTAGCCCGCCCCTTACTACTCGAGGCGGCGTGAAACCACTCCGTCATGCGCTTGCACCACGCGCTCGCGCTCACGCTTATTCGCCTTCCTCGACAACCTCGAGCGAATAGCCCTGGTTACGCGACGCGCGAATGGCAACGTTGGCACCAAGCGCCGTCAGCTTTTTGCGCAGGTACGAGATATAGACCCACACCACGTTGGCGCCTTCGGGCGCGTCCTCACCCCAAACCTCGAGCATCAGACGTTCAGTGGGCATGCGCGTGCCGGCGTTGCGCATAAAGAGTTCCATAAGCTGAAACTCGCGATTGGCCAGGTGCTCCTCGCCCAAGGGTCCCACAAGCGTGCAAGCCGCCGTGTCGAGGCGCACGTTACCCACGCTGAGCGTCGTGGCGTCAATTGCCGTCGCGGCACGCGTCATGGCACGAATACGCGCAAGCAGTTCCTTGGCGGCAAACGGCTTGGTCAGGTAATCGTTGGCACCGGCATCCAGGCCCTCGACCTTATCGGACACCTCGCTTTTTGCCGTGAGCATGATGATGGGCAGTCGCTTTCCGGCGGCGCGTGTACGCTTGAGCACCTCGATGCCGTCCATGCCGGGCATCATGATGTCCAGGATTGCGGCGTCGTAATCGTTGGTGAGTAGATTCTCGAGCGCCGTCAAGCCGTCGAGGGCGGTGTCGACCTCGTAGTCGCTATGTTGAAGAATCGCGGTGAGGGCGCGGGAGAGACCAGGTTCGTCCTCGGCAAGCATCAGCTTCATAGTTGCTCCATTGGCGCATGGCTCCACAGGTTTCGATACTGCCGATGATAGCGTACCGTCAACCGCCTTAGCGCAGCCTTAGCTGCTCAGCCTGCGCGTTTTTAAATACGCAGGATGTGGCTTAGCCAAACTTAAGGCGCACGTGTCGAGCGCTTTGACGCATGCCGGGCGCGAAGGGACAGTGACTCGTCCTTTCACGGCGCCCTAGTTATGCAAAGTGCTCGAGCGTTACTCCTCGTACGCGCCCTCAAGCCGAAGCAGCCACTCCTTGCGATCGAGCCCGCCGGCATATCCGTTGAGCGAACCATCGGCGGCAACTACGCGATGGCATGGCACGATAATCGAAATGGGGTTACGCGCAACCGCAGCCCCCACCGCGCGAGGAGATACAACGGGTGCCTCGTTTCCCGGCACATGATGTCGAGCCGCAACACGCTGGGCGATCTCGCCATACGTAGCGACCTCGCCACGCGGGATAGAAAGCAGCTCAAACCAAACCTCGCGCTGAAACGCCGTGCCAATCAAATGCAACGGCGGCGTAAACCGAGGCTCCTGCCCCGCAAAATAAGCATTCAGCCAAGCCCATGAACGCTCAAGCACCGAAGAGGCCACACCATTTGCCGGACTCACCGAAGACATCCCACCGGTACCAGAAACCGCATCGGTACCTACGACATACTCCGCATCCTCTTTGAGCAGCGTAGAGCCAAAGTGCTCCTGCCCCTCAAACCAAAGCCCCGTCAAACCGCGGCCATCAGCGGCAAGCAGGATTTCGCCCAAAGGCGAGGCAAATGTCGTCGTGACCACCAGCGGCTCCTTTCAAAACTCAGCAAACATAATACCGCGAACTGTGCAGACAACCCCCGCAGATACGTCCGGGCGGGCTCGCAATTACTTCAGCGAGGCTGTTTTTCCCAATCAAGCGAAGAAGACGCGGGGCTTCGACGCCAGGGCGGTACCCCCGCCAGCTGAGCTCTAATACTTTCCCGAGAAGTGAACGAGTAAAAACGAAGCCCCGGAGCATCCACACCTTTAGACCAAAAAACCGCAGGATTCGCGCTGCAAAACCGCAGGAAATAGCGGTCAAAATATGCCAATGCTTCGGGGGTCCAAATAAGGTCGTTCACTTCACGGGAAAAGTATTAGACCTCAATTCGCACCAAGCCCAAAGTCACCCCAGGCAGCAGGCGCGAAGCGCCGCCGCTGCCGCCACGGCCCCGCAGTAGACCCAGGCGGCAGGCGCGAAGCGCCGAGGCCGCCGCCGGGACCAGAGCCCGCAACAACCACGCGCCCCCACATCAGCCCAGCGGCCCCAACCAACAACGTCCCCATCGCAGAGCGCTCGCAACAGCGTCACCGCAGGCGGGGGCCGGGCTTGGTTTTCAGAACATTCCGCAGACCAGTGTGGCGCCTTGTCCGCGGCTCCGAAGGAGCAGGACAAGGCGCCACACATGGTCGAGGACGTTCTGAAAACCAAGCCCGGCCCCCGCCGGACAGGTCAAACTACTCGCAGAGCAGCTTAGCGATCTGGACGGCGTTGGTTGCCGCGCCCTTACGGATTTGGTCGCCGCAGCACCAGAAGGTGATACCGCGCGCGGCCTCGGGGTTCGAGATGTCGCGACGCACGCGGCCGACCCAAATCAGGTCCTGGTCGGACGTATCCATCGGCATGGGGAAGCGGTCGTGTGCATCCTCGGCGCTCATGTCGTCAACCAGCTTGACGCCGGGAGCGGCAGCCAGCGCAGCACGGGCCTCCTCAACCGTAATGTCGCGCTCAAACTCAAGCGTAATGCTCTCGGAGTGCGAGCGCAGCACGGGCACGCGCACGCAGGTGCAGTTCACGCGCAGCTCGGGCAGATGCATAATCTTGCGACCCTCGTTTTGCAGCTTCATCTCCTCGGAGGTAAAGCCCTCCTCCTTGACGCCGCCAATCTGCGGAATCAGGTTGCTCGCCAGCTGGGCGGCAAATGCACGCGGCTCGGGAATCTCCTCGCCGCGACCCAGGGCGGCCAGCTGAGCCTCGAGCTCGGCCATACCGGGAGCGCCGGCACCCGAAGCCGCCTGATACGTCGAGACGATCATGCGCTTCACGCCGGCGAGCTGATGCAGCGGCCACGTAGGAACCAGGCCGATGATGGTCGCGCAGTTGGGATTGGCGATAAGGCCGTGATGCCACTTGATGTCGTCGGCATTGATCTCAGGCACAACCAGCGGCACCTCGGGATCCATGCGGAAGGCGTGGCTGTTGTCGACCACGACGGCGCCGCGCTTGACGGCCTCGGGCAGTAGCTCCTTCGCAATATCGTCGCCGGCGGCGCCGAGCACGATGTCGCAGCCCTCAAAGGCCTCGGGGCAAGCTTCCTCAATCACGATCTGCTCGCCGCGGAACTCAACGGTCTTGCCCGCAGAGCGCGCGCTCGCTAGCAGCTTGAGCTTGCCAACCGGAAACTCCTGCTCGTTGAGGCACTCGAGCATCTGGGTGCCCACGGCTCCCGTCGCGCCCAAAATAGCAACCGTGTACTGTTTCATGCTTCCCCCTTTAAAGGTTGTGGCTTTTGCCCGCACGCCGAGCAGGCTGGTTTTTCTTGCCCAGTTTATACAAAAACGGGACGGGCATGAAACCCGCCCCGTCGAAACGAAACCGAAACGAAACGCCCTACGGTAGATTTTTAGGCATGTCCCAAAAATCTACCGGGATGGTCGTTACTTGCGGAAGGCGGCCAGGGCGGGATCGACCGGCGCGGAAGCCTCCAGGTCGGAGACCTTTACAATGCCGTTCTCGTCGGAGAAGGCGCGGTAAATGGTCCGAATCGCCAGGTCGAAGTCCTTCTCCTCGACGCCGATAATGATGTTGATCTCGTCGCAGCTCTGCGAAATCATGCGCACGCTCACGCCGGCCTGGCCGAGCATACCAAACAGGTGGCCGGAAATACCGGCGCGGCCGCGCAGGTTGCGGCCGACGGTCGCGATGAGCGCCAGGCCCTCAACAACCTCGATCTCGAGCGGCTCGACCTCCTGCTGAATGTCGCCCACGAGCGAGTACAGCGAATCGCGCACATCCTGCTCCTGCACCACGGCGCCAAAGCGATCGACGCCGGTGGGCATATGCTCAACGGAAACGTCATAGCGCTCGAAAACCGAAAGCGCGCGGCGCATAAAGCCGACGCGGGGCTTGGTACGGTCGCGGGCCACGTTGATGGCGACAAAGCCGCGCTTGCCGGTCACGCCGGTAATGATGGGCTCCGCCTCGCCCTCGTCTGCGGTCTCGCTAATGATGGTGCCGGGATCCCGCGGGGCGTTGGTGTTCTTGATGACCAGCGGAATGCCCGCCTCGCGCACGGGGAACACGGCCTCCTCGTGCAGAACGCTCGCGCCCATGTACGAAAGCTCGCGCAGCTCCTCGTAGGTAACGCGCGCGATGGGCTGAGCCTCGGGAACAATACGCGGATCGGCAGAATAGAAGCCCGAGACGTCAGTCCAGTTCTCGTACAGGTCGGCACCCAGGCACTTGGCCAGGATCGAGCCCGAGATATCGCCACCGCCGCGGTCGAGCAGCTTGATCTGCCCCTCGCGCGTCGCGCCGTAGAAACCGGGCATGACAAAGCCGCCCTGCTGGCCATACTCCTGCACCAGCTCGGAAGTGCGGTTCATGCTGAGCGTACCGTCGTGATGGAACGCCACGACCGTCGCGGCGTCCAGGAACGGCAGGCCCAGGTACTCGGCCATCAGGCGGGCGGTAAAGTACTCGCCGCGGCTCACGAGCTCCTCGGTGGAGTAGCCGCCCGAGCGGGCGCGCTCGGCAAAGGCCGCAAACTCCTCGCGGATGGGATAGGTGAGCTCCAGCTCGTCAGCGATATCAAAATAGCGCTGGCCGATGTCCTCGAGCAGTTCCTCGCACGACACGTGATACTTAACGTGTGCGTTAACCAGATAGAGCAGGTCAGTCACCTTGGTGTCACCCTTAAAGCGGCGACCGCAGGCGGAAACCACCACAAAACGGCGGGCCGGGTCGGCATCGACAATGGCCTTGATCTTCTTGAAGTGTTCGGCGTCGGCGACCGACGAGCCGCCAAACTTGGCAATCTTTATCATGGCGTGGAGGTTACCTTTCTAAAAGCCTCTGCAAACCTGTTTTGCGCGCTCTGATACCATGGGTTCACCGATTGGGACCAAGGCATCCGAGGAGCAGTGTTATATGGGAACTTATCATAGTACACGAGGACGCACTTTATCGTGCTCAAGTAAGGTGGCAATCCGCACCGGCATCGCTCCCGACGGGGGTTTGTTCGTCTCGGACGAGCTTGGCACCCAGCAGCTCGATATCAGCACACTTGCCGATAAATCGTACTTTGAAATCGCTCAAGATGTGTTGGGAATGTTACTGAATGATTACACGCCCGAAGAAATTTCGGCCTGTGTGAATGAGGCATACCGCGGCACGTTTGCAAGCGAAGAGGTCACGCCGCTCGTCAAACTCGACGCCGCACCGGGCGCCGACGCCCCTCAAACCTATGTAATGGAGCTCTTTGGCGGCCCCACGAGCGCCTTCAAGGACGTCGCCCTGCAAATGCTCCCCCGCCTCATGGCCCGCACCTCCGCCAAGGACGGCGGCGCCGAGCGCATCATGATCGTCACCGCCACGTCGGGCGACACCGGCAAGGCTGCACTCGCCGGCTTTGCCGATGCTCCGGGCACGGGCATCACCGTCTTTTATCCCGAAGGCAAAGTCAGCCGCGTGCAGAATCTGCAGATGTCCACGCAGGAGGGCGATAACGTCGCCGTCTGCGGCATCCGCGGCAACTTCGACGATGCCCAGAGTGCCGTCAAGCGCATCTTTGCCGATAAGGAGCTTGCCGAGCGCCTGGAGGCCGCCGGCACGGTACTTTCGAGCGCCAACTCCATCAACGTCGGTCGTCTGGTGCCGCAGGTCGTCTACTACTTTGCCGCCTATGCGCAGCTGCTGCGCGCCGGACGCCTGGAGGCCGGCGACGCCGTGGAGTTCTGCGTACCGACCGGCAACTTCGGCGATATCCTCGCCGGCTACTATGCCAAGCGCATGGGTCTGCCCGTCGCCAAGCTCGTCGTCGCAAGCGACAAGAACAATGTGCTTGCCGATTTCCTGACCACCGGCGTCTACGACCGCAACCGTCCGTTCTTCACGACCATCTCGCCGTCGATGGACATCCTCATCAGCTCCAACCTGGAGCGCATGCTGTACTTCCTGTCCGACGGCGACTGCGAGCTCGTTGCCGGCCTTATGGAGCAGCTTGCCCAGACCGGCCGCTACGAGGTGCCCGCCGAGCTGCTGGCCAAGATTCAGGGCGTCTTTGGCTGCGGCTGGGCCAGCGAGAACGAGGTTCGCGCCGCCATCAAGAGCTGTTGGGATGCAAACGGCTATATGATCGACCCGCACACCGCTTGCGGCTATCACGTCTTTGAAAAGGTCACTCCCGTCGAGGGCGCCAAGGCCCGCGTGCTGCTTTCGACCGCCAGCCCCTACAAGTTCCCGCGCGCCTGCTGCGACGCCCTGGGGCTCGACGTTCCCGAGGACGACTTTGAGGCCATGCGTGTGCTCGAGCAAGCCACCAATACGGTCGCCCCGACTCAGCTCGCCGAACTCGAATCCAAACCCGTCCGCTTCGAAGACGTCTGCGACGTCGATGAGATGGCAAGCTACGTCGAGTCTGCAGCAAAAAAGATGGCTACTAACTAAACCCCTTATTAAGCGCCGGCGAAAGCCGGCGCACCTTCTTTCATCAGATAACCCTTGGGATGATGACGAACTGACATGCGGGTCTGCCTGTTTAGTTCGTCGCGAGTTCCGCACGAGCCGGAAAGCACTTAATGTGCTTTCCGAGCGAGCCAGGACTGCCCGAGCAGCGAACTAAACGGCCAGACCCGCCCAGGAGGACCCACATGATCAAAATCACCGTCCCAGCAACCAGCGCCAACCTAGGCATCGGCTACGACACCCTCGGCATGGCCGTCAGCCTCTACTCGCACTTCACCTTCGAGCGTACCGACAAGCTCACCATCACGGGCTGCCCCGAGCAGTTCCAAAACGAGAACAACCTGGTCTATGTGAGCTTTGTCGATGCTCTGGCCGCCTGGGGCGAGCAGGCCTTCCCCGTTGCCATCGACATCCAGACCGACGTGCCCGTCGCTCGCGGCCTGGGTTCCAGCTCCACCTGCGTCGTCGCTGGCATCATGGCGGCCGCCGCGCTGACGGGCCACACCGTCGACCGTGCCGAGCTCGTCCGCATTGCCACCGAGGTCGAGGGCCATCCCGATAACGTCGCCCCTGCCATCCTGGGCGGTGCCGTTTGCTCCTTTACGCCGACTGATTCGCTCCCCCAGTGCCTGCGCTACGAGGTGAGCGATCGCTTGCGTTTTATTACCGTGATTCCGCCCTACGAGGTGCATACGAGCGAGGCGCGCAAGGTTGTGCCGCAGGAGATTCCACTCTCCACCGCCGTATGGCAAATGGGCCGCATCGCCGGCATGACGCGCGGCCTGGAGACCGGCGACCTTGACCTGATTGCCGCCGCCAACGACGACCGCATCCAGGAGCCCTATCGCCGCCGCCTGATTCCCGATTACAACGCTGTGCGCGACACCTGCCTTAATGGCGGCGCCAAGACCATCTGGATCAGCGGTTCGGGCTCGACCCTCATGGCTGTAACCGATGACACTATCGTAGCCAAGTTCCTGCAGGTCAAGCTGCGTGAGCAGTTCCCCAAATGTGACACGCATATTCTGACGTGCGACACGGAAGGCGCTCAAATCGAGTACCTGTAGACATCCTCCTCATATACCTGTCCGGGACGGTCGGGATGTTCCCTCAAAATCGTCCTCGCGCATGAAGGCCCCTTGTCCTGCTCCTACGGAGCGACGGACAAGGGGCCTTCGCGCTGCGGAATGATTTTGAGGGAACATCCCGACCGTCCCTGCGCCTACCTTGCTGAGGATGTCTACAGGGACCCACGCTTTGAAGGGGCGCCGGGCTGATAGTTTGGCTTTTTATTGGTAGGGGCTCTTGCTAGACTGAAGCACTTATTAGAGGCACGCCTCGGCAATGCGGCGCTTGAGCTCGTCGATGCCCACACCGGTCTGGGAGCTCGTGATGATTACATTCTCGGCCGGGACGTTGAGCTGCTTTTTGATGGCTGCTGCCTGGCGGGCCTGCTGGGTGCGGCTGAGCTTGTCGGCTTTGGTGAGGCAGACGATAAAGTTGAACTCGTTGCCCTGTAGGTAGTCAATCATGTCGTGGTCGAGCTTGCTGGGGTCGTGACGAATGTCCACCAGCGAGACGACCAAGTTAAAGCTGCGCTCGGAGTCGAAGAAGTCGCCGATGAGCTCGGCCCAACGGTCGCGCTCGGCCTTGGAGCGACGGGCGAAACCGTAACCCGGCAGGTCCACGAAATGCACGTCGTCGGCCTCAAAGAAGTTGATGTTGCTCGTCTTGCCCGGCGTGCTGGAAACCTTGACCAGGTTCTTGCGGCCAAAGAGCTTGTTCATAATCGACGACTTGCCCACGTTGGAGCGGCCGACAAAGCTCACCTCGGGGCAGGTGGACTCGGGAATCTGCGAAACCTTGCCGTAGCTGGCGACGAACTTGGCAAGCTGGTAGTTAATGGAATCGGCCATGGACACTCCTTGGTCGTAGGTTCTTACAAATAGACGCGCTATTGCGCAGCGGCAATGCGGCGGACGATATCGAGCGTAATGCCACTCGCGGTACGGGCATACTCGAACAGGTCGAACTCACGGTCGCAAATCGCATCGTACGCCTCGTCACAATTATCGCTGATAGCGCGCAACACCAGGCAATCGACACCATTTTTAGTTGCGACATGGGCAATCGCCGCGCCCTCCATGCCAACACAATCGGCATGCGTCGCCTCGATAGCGTCGTTGCGCATGGCGGCACCCGTCACAAAACGGTTGCCCGTGGCAATCGTGCCGACCAGGAACTGCTTGGTGCCCTCGTTCGAAGCGGCTGCATTTGTCGAAGCATTGACAAAGCCACGCTCAGCAAGCACATCGGCAGCAATATCGACCAGCGCAGGCGTCGAGCCAAACTCCTCGAGCCCCGGTGCAGACTCGGCGATAAGCGCGGTATCGGTATCCAGATAGCGCAGGCGTTTGCCAATGACTACGTCGTCGATATGGAGCTTGGGGTTCAAACCGCCTGCAATGCCCGAAAACACAACAGCCTGCGGAGCATACTTGCTAATGAGGTGCTGTGTTGCGGCGGCAGCGTTCACGGTACCCATGCCCGCCGTTGTGGCGACAACTGTCAGTCCGTCGAGCCCGCCGGCCACAACGTTCAAGCCCGCCTCCTGTACCATGCAAACGTTACTCAACTCTTCCTTAATCTGCATGATCTCTTTTTCGAGCGCACCGATAATCGCGATGGTAGCCATGCCATTCCCCAAACCTATACGAAATACTCAACCACGGTATGGTACCAGCATTTTGTTTGACCTCGCCAAACGAACACGCTAAGCCAGCGTAGCGCGGGTATCATAGAGCGCCTTGGCGATGGCAGTCACAACCTCACTCGAATGGTCGCTCCATGGCATCGATGTCATGATGCTCATAATGTAGGTGTCGCCGTCAACATCAATGAGGCCAGCATCGCACGTCGCATTGCAACCTGCCTCGCTGATCCAGCCGGCCTTGTTGCGCACCAAAGCTTGGTCGTCCGCAATGCCATCGCGCACTCATTTATGTCTGTCCCCAATGAGTGCCCTTGGGGAGCGAAAATGGCTCGCTAGCCGATGGCGTTTTTGAGTTCCGCACGGCGCTTTTTCATGCCCGTCATGACTGCGTTGCGCAGCTCGGGCATGCGCGCGGTATCCATCTGAGGCACGCCCTCAAGCTTATAGGGAATCCCCAGCTGCTCATACTTGACGATGCCCATCGTGTGATACGGCAGCATCTCCAGGCCGACCACGTTATGCCACGGGGCGATCAGACGACCGAGCGCCTCGCACTCCTCCACCGTGTCGGTAATGCCCGGCACCACCACGTGACGGATAACGACCTTGATCTTGCGACGCGCGAGCTCATCACCAAACGCCAGAATGCGTGCGGGATCGCAACCGGTCAGCTTCTTATGCTCGACGGGATCGGCGTGCTTAATGTCGAGCAGCACCATATCGGTCTCGTTGAGCACAGCATCGAACTTCTCGGGGTGGTTGGGGTCAAACGCATATCCGCAGCTGTCAAGGCAGGTATGCACGCGACCATCGGGGTTGTTGTGCATGGCGCGGAATAGGTCGGCCAAAAACTCGGGCTGCAGGAGCGGCTCACCGCCGGACACTGTAATACCACCGCTGCGGTAAAACTCATGGTTGCTCTGGAACTCGTCCATCAGGTGCTCGACGGTCACCATGGTGCCGCCGTTAACCGACCAGGTATCGGGGTTGTGGCAATACGCACAGCGCATGGGGCAGCCCTGAACAAACACCACAAAGCGGATGCCGGGTCCATCGACCGTTCCCATCGTCTCAATCGAATGCACGCGGCCCAGGGCAAACGCGGAGTCCTCAGGACGAGCGTCCACACCCTCGAGCGTCATCTCAGCCATTCCCGCTACCTTGCCTCTCATTGGTTTTAGCTACATAAATGCCAGAGTCATTCTAGCCTATATGCTTGATGGCGAAACGGTTTAGCGGTCAATTGGATTGTCCTATTTGGCCCCATGCAAAAGCGGCAGGAAGGTTGTCGCAACCCGCCCGCCGCCGAGGCAATAGAAATCGATAGACGCCAGGCGTTACGCCTTGAGCGTGAGCACCGCGCCAAAGGCGGTCGGGCCGCAATGGCTCGAGATGACGCCGCCGACCTGAGTCCAGGTAACGTCCTTAAAGCCCAGGTCGTGCGCATAGACTTCCATGTCGTCGCGCAGCTCCTCGGAAAGGCCTACCGAATACGCCAGGCCAATGTGCGAGTAGTCAATCTCGCCCTTCGCAACCATGTGGTCGATAAAGGCGCGGGCGCACTTGAGCATAGAGCCGCGGAACTTCTTGGTTGCCACGAACTTACCGCCCGTTACCTCAATGCAGGGCTTAATCTTGAGCAGGTGGGCGCCAAGGAATGCCACGTTGGACAGACGACCGCCCGCCTTAAGAAAGGCCAGATCGGTGGGAACAAAGCCCAGCAGCACGCGGTCCATGACGGAGTTCGTAAATGCAAAGATCTCGTCGACGGTGGCATCGGGGTGAGCCTCGATATATTTGGCGGTCTCGACGGCAACGAGCGACTGGCCCACCGAGACAAAACGCGTATCCATGGAGAATACGTAGTCGCGGCCCTTAGCCGCAATCTTGGAGGACTGATGTGAGCAGGTCGTGGCCTCGGAATACGCGAGATGCAGAATAGTCGCGTCGGGCTGCTCGGCATGGATACGGTCATACACGTGAGCAAAATCCGCAGGCGCGCAGCCACTCGTCTTAGGCATAACACCGAGCTCGTTGCAGCGCGAGTAAATCTCGAGCGGATCGATTGAACCATCTTCAACGGTCTCGTCACCAACTGTGACGTGCATGGGCACGCGCACGATGCCGTAGCGCTCGCAGAGCTCCGGCGTCACATCCGACCCAGACTCAACCACGATTACGTACTTGCCCATTATTATCACGACCCATCTCGACATTGGCTTTTCAATACATGGCACGCGCCGCCGCACTGTTGCACAACGGCGGCAGAGCGCCAAAGAGACGCCGCCCCTTGCACACAACAAAGGACAGCGTCTCCCTGGAAAACTCCGTGCTTATTTAGGATTCTACACGGTTTGCAACAATGTGTTACTTACTCCGCAAACGGTAGCTATACACGATAAACGGTAGTTCGCTGCGGCAACTGCGACACATTCCGCCCGGCAAGTCCAATCGTGCTCCACGCACGGTTAATGCGCGAGGCGGTAGAAATCCATCGACGCCGCACCCTCGGCATGCAACCCCATCGCCGAAACCGCCGGCGAATAGGTACGGCTCGTAAGTGCTGCCTCGCCGCCGTTGGCAAAAATCTCGACCATCGTAGTGTCCGAAAGCACGCGCAGGTCGCGAAGCTCGCTGAGCTCAATCGACCTCCGGTCTCGCCCATAGCCTTCATTACCCATATCGAGGGTAAGCATCCCCTCCGCATAACGCACAAAGACACCCTTGCGGATTTCGAGCTCGACCATCTTGGCGCCCTCACAGGAAACCACAAGATCAAACAGGCGGCCCGGCTCCTCGACTGTCTCTCCGCCTACAGCACGAACGCAGCCGCCGCGCATCCTCTCAATCTCGTGCGCCGGCTGCTGGCAGAGCTTACCATCGCGCATGCTCAGCTCTCGCGGCACCGTCAACGCGCACTGCCACCCGCGCGCCACCGTCGGGTTTTCCGCCGTCGCATCGGGGCAACCCGACCATCCGATCATCAATCGCCGGCCTGCAGCATCCTCAAAGGACTGCGGAGCATAGAAATCAAAACCGGCATCGACCATCGGGGGCATGCCCTGCCCGACGATTTTAAAGCTCGGCGCCTCCCAATCGGCCTCGATGGGAAACCACACGCACTGATGCGGATTGCGGTAACGCCAACCATCGGCAGGCACACCCTGCGGACAGCAAACGAGAATAAGCTCGCCATCGAGCTCAAACAGATCGGGGCACTCCCACATAAAGCCAAACTTCTCGCCCAACTCAATGCGCGTCGCATAGCTCCAGTCCTCAAGATTGCGCGAGGTATAGACAAGCACGCAGCCACGGTCGTCTTTCGTACGAGCGCCCAGAACCATGTAGTAGATACCATCGTGCTCAAGGATCTTGGGGTCGCGCACGTGCGTACCGATATCGTCGGGGTAATCGACCGGTCCAACAGCTATGCGCTTCTCGCCCAATTCGTCGGGGTTCTCCGCAACCATATGAATCTGGTTTTGCTCACGACCCGTCAACACGTAGTCGTAATCATCGCGATCAAAATGCTTGACGTTGCCGGTATAGAAGTAGTGAATCTTGCCATCACGTACAAAGGCAGAACCAGAATACGCTCCGTTCGAATCCAAATCGGAATCGGGGAACAGCGCGGGGCCGCGATTCTCGTACGTCACAAAATCCTTTGTCGTCAGATGGTTCCAAAGCACTGGACCGCCATGCGCAGCATCGAACGGATCGTATTGATGATAGATGTGATACGTATCACCAATCTGAATCAAACCGTTGGGGTCGTTGAGCCAGCCAAGCTCAGGCTCCACATGGAACAGGAGCCTATCGGGGTCGGACGCGATGCGACCCGCCGTCTCATCCTGTCCGGCACGCCACTGCTCATAGTCCGCGCGTGTCACCTTATTTTTTTGATTAAACATCGCCGTTGACTTTCTCGTCTATGGGGAAGGACGCTCGACTCACACGAGTCGAACGCCCTTCCTCAAATGGACTTATCCTCAGATTACACTGAACGGCTCAACTAGAAGCTAACGTCGAAGCCAGCGCCAGCGCCCTCTTCATCGGTGGTCGGCACGCCCTTTGCCTTGTTGTAGGCAAAGATCAAGACGATTGGCACGATAAAGGCGATGAGATTGCCAGCCACATACCACACGAGGGTCTCGGGCGTGACGATGAGCAGGCCAAGCACGCCGGTCAGACCCTGACCGATAGCGCGCACCTCAAAGAGCTTGACGAAGGCACCACCGCAGCCTGCACCGATGCATGCGCAGATGAACGGAATGATCGAATAGCGCATGTTTGCAGCAAAGATAGCGGGCTCGGAGATTCCGACCAGCGTCGGGATAAAGGACGACATGCAGATGTTGCGCTCTTTGGAGTGCTTCTTGTGAATGAGGTACATACCGATGGCGCCGCCGCCCTGGGCGATGATGGAAACCGACCAGATGGCCTGGATGTAGTTGAAGCCAGTCGTGGCAACAAGGTTTGCCTCGATACCCTGGATGAACTGATGCGTACCGGTAACGACGAGCGGCTGCAGGAACGCGGCGAAGACAAAGGCACCAAAGACGCCCATCCTGTTGTACAGGATATCGATTACGCCGGCGAGGACGTCACCGATCAGGTTACCGAGCGGGCCGAACACGGTGAACAGGGCGACGTTAGCAAGAATCAGGGTAACGGTCGGGACAAAGACGAACGAAACGACCTCGGGGATGTACTTCTGGGCAATCTTTTCGACCTTGGCCATAAACCAGGCGGTCAGAATTGCAGGGAACACGCCGCCCTGGAAAGCAACCATGGGAATGGAGAGCGGACCAAAGTTCCAGTACTCAGCACCCGTCGGGTCCATAACGAACGTGTTGCGGTTCATAAGGCTCGGGTGAACCATGACGATACCGACGAGGATGCCCAGGATCGGGTTACCGCCAAAACGCTTGACTGCGCTGTACATAACCAGGACAGGCAGGTAGTCGAACGTGGTGGCGATAATGGCAAAGAAGCTTGCGAGGTTCTTGAGGAACTCGCTGTGATCGGCGAGGCTGCCCTCCATGCCAAAGAGGCCGTTGGCAACGATCAGCGACTTAAGGCCGATGATGATTGCAGCGCCGACGAAGGCGGGAATGATGGGGATAAAGATGTCCGAGAATACCTTGAGGACCGAGAAGAACTTGCCCTTCTTGTCCGCCTCGGCGCCCTTGACCTCGGAAGCGCTGATCTCCTTAACGCCCGTCAGAGCCATAAACTCATCGTAAACCTTGTTGACGGTACCGGTGCCGAAGATGATCATGAGCTGGCCGCTGTTGTACAGCACGCCCTTGACGCCATCGATGTTCTCGAGCTCGGCCTTGTTGTATTTGCTCGTATCCTTGAGCACCAGACGCAGACGGGTCACGCAATGCGTGGCGCCCTCGATGTTCTCCAGTCCGCCGACGTTGTCGACGACTTGCTGGGACACTGCCTTGTAGTCCATGTTCCTCTCCATTCCTTTTCTAAATCATAAAACGGTTCGTTGCCGCTACAGAGACGCGATCGTTGCGTTTGCGCACTTGAGCGCACCGTCGGTGACGGTAAGCGCCACACCCTGGCCCTGCTTGTTGCAGAAGCGAGCGTTGAGCGCAACGTCATCGACAAAGATGGTCGCGATGTCGTCGTCGACGACCAGACGCACATGGTGAGTGCCCTCGCCCTTAAAGAACAACGGACGCTCGAGGCCCATGTTGTTGACCTGGAACCACGGGTACTGGGGAGCCGGCGTGAACTCGAGCTTGCCCTCGCGCAGGTTGGCGCGGAACTCATAGGCAAGACCGGTCTCGGCGTCCTCGGCGAACTTGACCGAGAAGCCGGCAGCGTTACCGCCGAGCTCAATGTCGGCATCGAGCAAGTAGGTGGAGCCGGCATCTGCGGCGAGCACCTGCTCGACCTTGCCCGACTCGCAGGAAAGCTCAAAGGTCTCGACTGCCTTAGCCTCGCCAAAGGCGCCAAGCATGCTGTCGGGGAGCTTGGTGCCGAGCGTTCCGTCGGCACGCTGAACGATCTCGAGGGGCATAAAGGTGCCACCCCATAGGTAAGAGCTGGGGTCGCCGCCCTCGTCACGCGTAGGAACCCAACCAAAGAGAACGCGACGCTCGCCATCGAATGCGGTGCGAGCGGCGTAGTACGCGCGGCCGTCGAAGGAGTCGTCAGCGGGGGTAATCCAAGGACCGTTGATGGACTTGGACATGCGGTAACGGGTCTTGTTGCCGTCGCTGTACTCGGAAAAGACGAGGTACCACCAGTCGCCCATCTTAAAGAGATCAGGCATCTCAAACATGGTGTACAGGCCCGGGTTCCACCAGTCGCCCTGGAACTCCCAGTTGGTCAGATCCTTGGAGGTGAACTTGACCAGGCGGCCGGTCATCAGACGCTTGTCCTCGCCCACACGCGTGCCGAGGATGAGCATGTACTCTTCGTTCTCCTCATCCCAAAGCACAAAGGGATCGCGCCAGTTGCGGTCATCGTAACCCTCCTGGGGCGGAAGCAGCGTCTCGGCGATGTTCTTCTCCCACTTGACGGCGTCGTCGCTCGTTGCGTGAAGAAGAACCTGCTTCATCAAACGTGCGCGGACCTTATCGCGATTGCAACCAGTGTAGAGCGCATGGTACTTGTCGCCCACCTTAAACACCGTGCCGGCATAAATGTACTGGTCGACTTCCTCGTCGCCGCCGCGCTCAAGGCTCTCGCCAAAGTCCTTGTAGTTGACGAAATCCTTGGTCGTAGCGAGTGCCCAGCCAAACGGCTCTCCGAAAGGTTCGGGGTTACGCGTGTCACGCTGATGATAGAGATAGAACGTGCCGTCCTCGCCGTACGGCATGATGTCGCCTACCCAAATTCCCTCAGGCTGGTAATACACCTTGTGCATCCGAGACTTCCTTTCCACGACATACTAACTCGGTACAATGGCAAGATATGTCAATCGTTTTCATATGTCAAACGTTTTCATACCAATACGTCTTTTCGCAGTTCCAGTCGTCGGTAAACGGTTGACATATGCCGGCGAACGGTCATCAGAGGCGTTTGAGGAATTCTTTTGGCACGGGATGAACTACGCGGTTTTGCCCTCAATGAGTTCAACGGGGAGCTTGATATTCGATTCGGGATTATCGCCGTTAATAAGAGCGATGATGGATTGCGCCGCGAGCTCTCCGATGCGATCGATATCTTGACGTACGGTTGTTAAGTCAGGCATAAACGTCATAGTTCGGCGGGCACCATCCGCGCCCACGACCTTAATATCGTCTGGAGCGCTCAAGCCGCGCTGCTTCATCACGTTGAGACAGATGGCCGCCATCGTATCGTCTCCCGCAAAGATGCCGTCAATATCGGGGTTCTCATCGAGGATCTTCGCAACGACCGCGCCCTTTTCGTCGTCGGGCTTAACGAACTCAACCTCACGGACAAGCGCGGACAAACCGGCCTGCTCAACAACATCGAGGTAGGCATCGGTACGCTTATTGGCAGGCATGCGCATGCGGCTATTGCTGCGCAGGCACAGGATACGCCTGCAGCCGTCATCAATCAGACGGCGCGTGGCGAGCTCGCCAATGCCATAGCTGTCACTTGCAATCTGGACAGAGCCCTCGCCAAGATCGCAGTCGATGCCAACCAGGCTCAAGCCCATCTCGGCATATGCCTCGGCACCGATATTGAGGGAGTTGACGATGACGCCGTCGACCATATTGCGGCGGAGCATGTCAATATAGGAACGCTCAAGATCGGGTCGATTGGCGCTGTTGCACAGCAACATCTTAAAGCCGTTTTCCGCTAACGTGCGCTCGACCGCCTGCACAACCTGAGCATGGAACGGGCTGCTCACAAAGGGAACGATCATACCGATAAGATTCAGGCGACCGTTGAGCATGGCACGGGCGATATCGTTGGGCGTATAGTTGATGCGCTCCATCGCGGCATGGACCTTATCGCGGGTCTCTTGGCTAATATAGCCGCGATTATTAAGCACGCGAGATACCGTAGTAGGCGAAACCCCCGCCACCGCTGCAACTTCCTTGATGCCAGGCTTAGCAGAATCCTTAGAACGAGCGCCCTCGCGAGCCATAGCACCCTCCCCCATCAACATGTCAAACGTTTACATACGAACAAAGCATACCCCAACAACAGCGGGAAGACGGTAACAGCACAAGTAAGTAAACGACTCATCCAAATAATTAGGAGAGTTCCGCCTAAAGGGTGACTACACAGGACCCCCGCCGGGCCGCTTTGGGTTACTTTCCAAAACATTTCCGCAGGACGCAAAGGGCTCCGCCGCGCGAAGCGCGCAGCGGAGCCCTTTGCATGTCCGAGGACGTTTTGGAAAGTAACCCAAAGCGGCCCGGCGATCCTGCGGGAGTTAAACCCCTTTAGAACTTGTCATGGAAGGTACGCGAAATGACCTCGTCCTGCTGCTCCTTGGTGAGCGTGTGGAAGTTCACGGCATAGCCGGAAACGCGGATGGTCAGCTGCGGGTACTTCTCGGGGTGAGCCTGAGCGTCAAGCAGCGTCTCACGGTTGAAGACGTTGATGTTCAGGTGGTGGCCACCCTTCTCGGCGTAAGCGTCGAGCATGTGGACCAGGTTATCGGCCTGAGTCTCGGAAACTTCAGAAACCTTCATAATGTGTCTCCTTCGATCGATAGGCGCCGGCCGAAACCGGCGCGCTAATCAGTAATCGTTATTGTTAGTATAGCACTAACAATAGTTACTCGCCCAGCTGATCAAGGTCGATATCGCCAAAGAACACCTGGTCCTCCTTGCCGAGCGCGCCCGGGATGATGGAGAAGGTGTTGGAGATGCCGTCCTGAGCATCGCGGAACGGGAGCTTGGAAACCGAAGACAGCGAAGCGATGGCGCCGTGGCTATCGCGCTTGTGCATGGGGTTAGCACCCGGGGCGAAGGGCTGGCCAGCCTTGCGGCCATCAGGCGTAGAACCGGTCTTCTTACCGTACACGACGTTGGAGGTGATGGTCAGAACCGAGGTCGTGGGCACGGAGTTGCGGTAGGTGTCGTTCATGCGGATGTACTCCATGAACTGGTGCACAACGTCGTGAGCGATCTGGTCGACGCGGTCGTCGTCGTTACCGTACTTGGGGAACTCGCCCTCGGTCTCGAAGTCGACGATGATGCCGTTCTCGTCACGGACGGGGTGGACCTTGGCGTACTTGATGGCGGACAGGGAGTCAGCCACGACGGAAAGGCCAGCGATGCCCGTAGCGAACCAGCGATGCACGTGCTTGTCGTGCAGAGCCATCTGGATGCGCTCGTAGCAATACTTGTCGTGCATGTAGTGAATGATGTTCAGCGAGTTGACGTACACGCCAGCGAGCCACTTCATCATGTCGTTGTACTTTGCCACAACGTCGTCGTAATCGAGCGTATCGCCCTCGACGGCGCGGTACTTGGGGCCGACCTGCTTCTTGGAGACCTCGTCAACACCGCCGTTGAGCGCGTAGAGCAGGCACTTGGCCAGGTTGGCGCGGGCGCCGAAGAACTGCATCTCCTTGCCGATGCGCATGGAGGACACGCAGCAGGCGATGCCGTAGTCGTCGCCGTGGTAAACGCGCATGAGGTCGTCGTTCTCGTACTGGATCGAGGAGCTGGCGACGGAAGTCTTGGCGCAGAACTTCTTGAAGTTCTCGGGCAGACGAGTCGACCACAGAACGGTCATGTTGGGCTCGGGGCTGGTGCCCATGTTCTCGAGCGTGTGCAGGTAGCGGTAGCTCATCTTGGTAACGAGCGTACGGCCGTCAACACCCATGCCGCCGATGGACTCGGTGACCCACTGCGGGTCGCCGGTGAACAGGGCCTGGTACTCGGGGGTACGGGCAAACTTGACCATGCGGAGCTTCATGATGAAGTGATCCACGAACTCCTGGATCTGCTCCTCGGTGAAGGTACCGTTGGCAAGGTCGCGCTCAGCGTAGATGTCGATGAACGTAGAGGTACGGCCGATGGACATAGCGGCGCCGTTCTGCTCCTTAACGGCAGCGAGGTAGGCGAAGTACATCCACTGGATGGCCTCCTGCGTGTTGGTAGCAGGGTTGGAAATGTCGAAACCATAGGTCTCGGCCATCATCTTGAGCTCGCCGAGGGCGCGGATCTGCTCCTGCAGCTCCTCGCGATCGCGGATGTTGTCGGCGGTCATGACCGTCGGGGTGGAAGCCTTCTGGGCCTCCTTGTCCTTGATCAGGTAGTCGACACCGTACAGGGCGACACGACGGTAGTCGCCGATGATGCGGCCGCGGCCATAGCCATCGGGCAGACCGGTGATGATGTGAGCCGAGCGGCAAGCACGCATCTCGGGGGTGTAAACATCGAAGACGCCGGCGTTGTGGGTCTTGCGCTCGAAGGTGTAGCGCTCGACAACGTTCTCGTCGATCTTGTAGCCGTGCTGGCTGGCAGCCTGGCAAGCGATGCGGATACCGCCGTTGACGTGCAGCGCGCGCTTGAGCGGCTTGTCGGTCTGGAGGCCGACGATGGTCTCCTTGTCGCGATGGGCGTTATCGATGTAGCCAGCGGGGTGGCTCACGATACCCGTGACGGTCTTGGTGTCCATATCGAGGACGCCGCCCTGCTCGCGCTCCTTGAGCAGCAGGTCGAGAACTTCGCCCCACAGCTCCTTGGTACGCTCGGTCGGACCGGCGAGGAACGACTCGTCGCCCTCGTAGGGGGTGTAGTTCTTCTGGATGAAGTCTCGGACGTCAACCTCTCCCGTCCAGATGCCTTCCTTGAAGCCTTCCCATGCCTCCTGCATTGTGTAACCACGCTCCTAGTTACGTGTAATGCGGCGCTCTCTCACACCGCTGCTTATTGAATTCTTGAATTTTCGGCTTGCACTACCGGCTTCTTCCGTTCTTCACCACACGTTGGTGCAGGGAAAAACGTTTGTCCACCTTGGAACTGCAACCCAAACCCAAGATTTCACCCGTTTGAGAAGGATAACATAGCCACCCCCTTCATCAGGGCTGTTATATGTTTCTTTTTTTATACCATTAGGGCGTTTTTAACAAATCCGCAGGAAATGCGATCGCGAACAACTACCGTTCACCGATTTGTTTGGTATTTTTCCTTGCCTTTGTACAACGTTCACTCTAGCTGTTATGCCAGCTTTAGCAGGGTAAAGTGTTCCAGAGACCCTACAGAAACTGCAGGGCGGCCACGGGATCCCCCGTGGCCGCCCTGTGGCGTGACTAGTTTTTAGCTTTGATTGCCGCTTGGCATTAGGCGGCTGCGGCGGCCTTGTCGGTCGTTGCCTTGCTATCGCCGTTGCCCTGGCCCTCAATATGCTTGTAGCACCAGCTGGTGACCAGCGGGGTCAAAATAGCCGTAACGATTGCGCAGGCAGCAACCTGTGCCGTGGCCGTCGCGAGCACCGCACCGCCGTACATGGCCCCGTTGACGCTTGCCATGGCAGCAGGCGTGGCCACATTGGCTCCGGCGCAGCTCGAAATGGCCGCACCTGCGACACCTGTACCGCCCGTGAGCTTATCGACCGCGATGACGGGAATTGCAAAGACCACCGAGCAGATCACGCCAAGCAGAATACCGGGAAGACCGCCATTAATGAGCTGGCCAAAGGTCATGGTCGAGCCCATGGCAAAGAAGACGAGCACGATGATGGCGGAAAGTGCCGGTGCCATCATCTTCTTAAAGCTCGGGAAGAGGTTACCCAGAATAATGCCGACGACGATCGGCAGGATGGCACCCACGAGCGACCAGCCGATCGGAGCCTGGCCGGCAGCGCCGAGCACGATCATCGTGACCGGAGGGCCGACAACGAGCGTGGTGATTGCGACAGCGCCGCGCTCGGCCTCATTGCCCATGGTGCCCATCAGACCAGCGTACATAGCGTTGTTGGCGCCGGTGCAAGCCGCCAGCATCACCATGGCAGAGATGCCAAACAGGTTGTCGTTGAACACATAAAGGATGAGCAGCGACACGGCGACGACCACGATTTGCTTGACGGAGATGATGATGGCACCGCGGGCAGCGGCGGCAGGAGCACTCTTAAACGAAATCGTCGTACCGACGATAAGCAAAAAAGCGCCCACGAGCGGGCCTGCACCCTGCTGGGTCATGCCAAGCGTAAAGCTGCCGAGCGTTTTGAATAGGTCGGGGAATAGCGTGTTGAGCAGGCAGCCCAGCAAAAGCGGCACCAAAATATTGGCACCCGGGATGGAGGACATCTTAAAGAACGGCTCCTTTGCCGCCGGCGCCTCCACCGCAGTCGATTCACTCATATATATCTCCTTTGGATGCATGCGAATCGTAGCCGCACGCGCCTATGTCAGAAAGAAGGCGACAACCCCGAGTCGCCAGGGTCGCCGCCAAACGATCACCGCGGGGTATTACCCGTCCAGGACGATGCCGCCGTCGCAGTCACCGATCTCGCCGTTCACGAAGCTGGCGAGGTCGGAGGCAAAGAAGAGCACCATCTGCGCAGGCTCGCTTGCCTGAGCAGCGCGGCCCAAGGGGATACCGTTGATGATGCGCTGGGAGTTCTCGTCAGAGAGAATCGAGGTCATATCGGTCAACGTGAGCGACGGGCACACAGCGTTGCAGCGGACGCCGAACTTGCCGCCTTCCTTGGCGACTGCCTTGGTTAGACCGTTAACACCTGCTTTGGAGCTGGCGTAGGCAGCGGTACCGAGCAGGCCACCGCCGATCTTGCCAGCAACAGAGCTCACGTTGACGATAGAGCCGGCATGGGCCGCCTTAAAGTGCGGGTACACAGCATTCATCATGGTAAAGGTGCCGTTGAGGTTGATGTCGATGGTACGACGCCACTCGGTGTCATCGATCTCGTCGAACTTCTTGGTGCTGATGACGCCAGCGCAGTTGATCAAGATGTTGGTTTGCGGCAGGTCCGTAAAAATCTGCTCGACGGTCTCGCGCGCCTTGGGCGCATCGGCAACATCGAGCTGATAGAACTTGTTGCCCTCGCCAAGCTCGGCCACAGCGGCCTCGCCCTTAGCAGCGTTCCTTGCGATGAGCGCGACGTGTCCGCCGCCCGCAACGATACCCTTGGCGATCTCGAGGCCAATGCCCTGAGTGCCACCGGTAACGATCGCGGTTTTACCCGTGAAGTCAAATGCCATGACTCCAACCCCCTTGATTCAGGTGTCTCCTTGCGGGAAGTTGGAGCATCGCACGTGGCGATAAATGAGTCCCAGTCGTCATGGTGGTGACAACCCCTCGCCTAACCGCGGGCATAGTAGTTCTTTGAAACGCTTCAGCAATTGAATTTTTTAACTCTTTATGCGCTCTTTATATTGCCCACTGCATGAGGCCCGAATATGCGGGTATCATCTTTCACCGAAAATAGTTTCTAGTGTTAGGGGTTTTCGGTGGAAGATACCGATTTCCATGAGCTTGGACGTCAGCTCTTAACTGAGTTTGGCAGCATGCATCATCGCATTTCACGCTCTGCGGACAAAGCTCTCGGCGGCGAGATGGCTGTCATGCGCGCCCTCATGCTCGCTGGCGGTTCGCTCACGCCGAGCGAACTCGCAAATCGCGCCTGGGTCTCGAGTGCCCGCATCGCCAATATCTTACGCACTCTCGAAGCCAAGGGCTGGGTCGAGCGCGAGCACTCAAAGACCGACCGTCGTCGTGTACACGTCACGATGACCGACAAGGGATTCCAGAATCTCGAAATCAAACGTCGGGAATTCGAGGAGCGCACCGCGGCCTTCCTCGAGCAGCTCGGCGAAACAGATACCCAAGAGATGGTGCGCCTTCTAAGGCGTCTCAACGAAATTATCGACTGCAATCAAGAAAGGAGAAATGCCAAGTGAGGATTCTCAAGCTTTTTAAAAAGCATGTCCCATCACTGTTCGCAGCTATCGTACTTATCGTAATCAGCTGTAACGCCGATCTGGCACTGCCTACCTATATGAGCGACATCGTCGACGTGGGCGTGCAGCAAGGCGGCATCGCCTCGCCCGTGCCCGACACCATTCGTGCCGAATCGCTCGACGACCTCGAACTCTTTATGAGCGCCAAGGACGCCAAGACAGTAGAAGCTGCGTTTGGCAAGGCAGACAAAAACGGCATTCGCACGTACAGGGGAACCGAGGATGAGCGCGCCGACGGCGGCAAGATTGCCGATATCATGAGCCTGCCCGAGACCGTCGTCCTTTCGCTCAACCAAGGCATCGACGCCAGCTCCATGGGCGACATGATGGGCGCGTCCAGCGAGAAAGGCAACAGCGACGCCCAAGCCATGCCCACGCCCGAGCAAATGGCAGCGATGACGCCCGACCAGCTCGCCGAGATGCAGCAAAAGGCCGCAGCGGCGCAGAATATGCAAAAGCAGATTGATGCCGACGGCGGCAAGATCACCATGAAGAGCCTGCGTCTAGGCGTTGAAGGCGGCCTAATCGACCAGGGCAAGCTCGTCGAGGGCGCCAACGGTATGGCGGACAAAATGGGCTCCATGTCGGGCTCCATCGTGACCCAACGCGCCGTGAGCTACGTGCAGGACGAGTACAAGGCACAGGGTATCGACCCCGCCGACGTGCAGAACGCCTACCTGGGCCGCATGGCGACCACGATGTTTGGCCTGTGCCTGGTGTCGCTTGTCGCCACCATCCTGACCGGCGCCGTGGCTTCGCGCACCGCCTGCTCCATCGCCCGCGACCTGCGCCGCGAGACCTTCAACAAGGTTATGCACTTCTCGCCGGCCGAGGTGGGCAAGTTTAGCCAGGCTTCGCTCATCACCCGCTGCACCAACGACATTCAGCAGATCCAGATGGCCGCAACCCTGTTTATCCGCATGTGCCTGATGGCCCCCGTCATGGGCGTCGTCGCTGTCATGCGTGTCCTGGCCAACCACACCGGTCTGGAGTGGACCATCGCCGTGGCCATCATCGCGGTCTCGGCCGTCGTCGGCGTGCTTATGGGCCTCACCATGCCCAAGTTCAAAAAGATGCAGAGCTTTGTGGACCGCGTGAACCTTACCGCCCGCGAGCTGCTCGACGGCCTTATGCCCATCCGCTCGTTCAACCGCGAGGAGCATGAGCTCGAGCGTTTTGACAAGGCTTCGCTCGACCTGATGACCACGCAGCTCTACACCAACCGCGCCATGAGCTTTATGATGCCGCTCATGATGCTCGTCATGAACTGCATCACCGTGCTTATCGTCTGGTTTGGCGCGCAGGGCGTGTCTGACGGCGTGATGCAGGTCGGCAACATGATGGCGTTTATCTCCTACACCATGCAGATCGTCATGGCGTTTATGATCCTCACCATGGTTTCGGTCATCCTGCCCCGCGCCGAGGTCGCAGCCGAGCGCGTTGAAGAGGTCATCACTTGCCCCACGAGCATCAACGACCCCGCCTCGCCCAAACTGCCCGCGACCAACGCGCCGCGCGGTGAGCTCGCCTTCCACGACGTGAGCTTCCAGTATCCCGATGCCCGCGCCGATGTCATCAGCGGTGTGAACTTCACCACGCACGCCGGCCAGATGCTCGGCATCATCGGCTCCACGGGTTCGGGCAAGTCCACGCTTGTGCAGCTCATCCCGCGCCTGTACGACGTCACCGGCGGCAGCATTTCGCTCGACGGCATCGACGTGCGCGATATGACCCTTTCCGAGCTTCGCCGCCGCATTGGCTATATCCCGCAGCAGGGTCGTCTGTTCTCGGGCACCGTTGAGAGCAACCTCAAGTTTGCCGGCGACATGGTGAGCGATGATGACATGCGCCAGGCGGCACGCATCGCACAGGCCGAGGACTTTATCGCCGAGCGCGAGGGCGGCTACGACTCCCCCATCAGCCAGGGCGGCTCCAATGTCTCGGGCGGTCAGCGCCAGCGCCTGGCCATCGCCCGCGCGTTGGCCAAAAAGCCCGAGGTCGTGGTGTTCGATGACTCGTTTAGCGCCCTCGACTACAAGACCGACGCGCGCCTGCGCGAGGAGCTTGCCAAAAACGTTACCGACGCCGCGCTCGTGGTCGTGGCCCAGCGCATCGCGACCATCATGCACGCCGACCAGATCATCGTGCTCGACGACGGCCACGTGGTGGGCACCGGTACGCACGAGGAGCTGCTGCACAGCTGCCCAGCGTACCTGGAGATCGCACAGTCGCAGCTTTCCGCCGAGGAGCTGGGGCTCACCCAAGAAGAAATTGAAGCCGTCATGGAAGGAGGCGAGCGCTAATGGCAGACAAGACCAAGACTCAGATTCCCAAGCCCACCCGCCGGCGCGGTCCCATGGGCCGTATGGGTGGCATGGGCCGCGGCGAAAAGGCCAAGGACTTTAAGGGCACCATGAGGCAGCTACTCGGCTATATCGGTCAGCACAAGATTGCCGTGTTTGCCGCCGTCGCCTTTGCCGTGTGCTCGGTCATCTTTAACATTGTGGGACCCAAGGTGCTCGGCCAGGTTACGACCAAACTGTTCGAAGGCCTGGTCTCCAAGGTCAACGGTACCGGCGATGTCGACTTTGCCTGGATCGCCAAGACGCTCGGCTTTTTGCTCTGCCTGTATCTGGCAAGCTCTGTCTGCAGCCTCATCCAAGGCTGGCTTATGACCGGCGTCACGCAAAAGATTTGCTACCGCATGCGCAAGGAGATCGCCGCCAAGATTGCCGTCGTGCCGATGAGCTACTTCAACGGCCACAGCAAGGGCGACGTGCTCAGCCGCATCACCAACGACGTCGATACGCTGGGTCAGTCACTCAACCAGAGCGTGACGCAGCTCATCACGTCAGTGACGCAGATTATCGGCGTGCTCGTCATGATGCTGTC
This sequence comes from Collinsella sp. TF11-5AC, assembly GCF_003436775.1. NCBI lineage: Bacteria > Bacillati > Actinomycetota > Coriobacteriia > Coriobacteriales > Coriobacteriaceae > Collinsella > Collinsella sp. TF11-5AC. The sequence continues at coordinate 142,019 of NZ_QSQO01000002.1, read as the reverse complement.
GATCAGCCTGCCACTTACCGGCGTCACCGTGCTCACGCTGCCGGCAGCCGCGATTATCTTGATGGTGATGATTCGCTTCTCACAGCCGTACTTCCGCGAGCAGCAGCAGGTTCTGGGCACCGTCAACGGCATTATCGAGGAGGATTTTGCCGGCCAGAACGTCATTCAGGTGTTCGACCGCGCCGAGGCCTCGATCGAGGAGTTCGATAAGGAGAACGACCGCCTCTTTATTAGCGGTTGGCGCTCGCAGTTCCTGTCGGGCCTGATGATGCCGCTCATGAGCCTAGTGGGCAATATGGGCTACGTGGGCGTCGTCGTGGTGGGCGCGCAGCTCGCGCTGACTGGTAACGCCACGCCCGGCGACATCCAGAGCTTCATTCAGTACGTGCGCAACTTTACGCAACCCGTGCAGCAGCTGGGCAACGTGAGCAACACGATGCAGTCGATGGCCGCCGCCACCGAGCGCGTGTTTGAGTTCCTGGCCGCGCCCGAGGAGGAGCAGAAGGCCGACGCGCAGATTCCCGAGAAGCGCCCCGGTCATGTGGAGTTTGACCATGTGAAGTTTGGCTACACGCCCGACAAGACCATCATCCACGACTTTAGCTGCGAGGCCGAGCCCGGTCAGACCATCGCCATCGTCGGACCCACCGGCGCCGGCAAGACCACGCTCATCAAGCTGCTTCAGCGCTTCTACGATGTGGACGGCGGTTCGCTGCGCGTCGAGGGTATCGATGTACGCGACTGGGACCGCGCGGCATTGCGCGGCGAGTTTGCCATGGTGCTGCAGGATACCTGGCTGTTTAACGGCACCATCCGCGAGAACATCCGCTACGGACGCCCCGATGCAAGCGATGCCGAGGTCGAGGCCGCTGCACGCGCCGCACGCTGCGATCACTTTATCCATACGCTCGCAGGCGGCTACGACTTCATGATCAACGAGGAAGGCACGAACCTGTCGCAGGGCCAGCGCCAGCTCGTGACCATTGCCCGCGCCATTTTGGCCGACCGTCCGGCGCTGATTCTGGACGAGGCAACTTCCAACGTGGACACCCGCACCGAGGAGCTCATTCAGCGCGCCATGGATGCGCTGATGCAGGGCCGCACCAGCTTTGTCATCGCACATCGCCTGTCCACGATTCGAAACGCCGACGTGATCTTGGTGATCCGCGACGGCGACATCGTCGAGAAGGGCACGCACGACGAACTGCTCGCCCAAGGCGGCTTCTACGCCGACCTGTACAACTCGCAGTTCGACGAAGCGGCGTAAAACCGGCGGCAAACAACCGCAATACACAAAACGGGGGCGCAGAATGAACTGCGCCCCCGTTTTGTGTCCTTTGGGCCTCGAACTGCCTCCCCTAGGACCTGATTGACAGCCCACTCCAAGCCCCGTGGGCAAAAAATGGCAAATATGAGTACTGTCACCTTTTTAGTAACAGCCAAAACAGCACCAAATGCTGCTCACACGGCTTGCACGCGCTCCTAAATTACTCAAATAGCTCTATAGCGGACTTATATGTGTTTGTATTAATGAACATATTTTCTGTTATGTCTATTATCTTATGCCGGCAATATGACACTACGATAGCAACAGTACTCATATTTGCCATTTTTTGCCCACAGGGCCTGGAAAAGGCCAACAGGGTAGTCATTGGGGACGTTCTTAAACGACCAGTCAAACAAGAACGTCCCCAACGACTACTTAAAAACGGGAGATTATCCACTCTCATTCTGCGAGCACTCATTTAAGTCTGTCCCCAATGAGTGCCCGGCAGCAACGGGACCGCCGATGTCTTGGCAGAGTCAGCGAAAACCCGCGTAACTAAACCCGCTCCGCGATCTCGTGAATGAGGTAGTCGGTCTTTTCCCAGCCCAGGCACGGATCGGTGATCGACTTGCCAAAGACACCGCCGTCGACCGGCTGGTTGCCGTCCTCAAGGTAGGACTCGATCATAAAGCCCTTGACCAGCCTTGAAATGGCTTCGTTGCGGCGGCAGCTGTCGAGCACCTCCTTGCAAATGCGATACTGCTCCAGCGGACGCTTGCCCGAGTTGTCGTGGTTGCAGTCGATGACCGCTGCCGGATTGGCATAGCCGGCGTGCTCGGTGTAGCGCTCGGCCAGACGCTCCAGGTGCTCGTAGTGGTAATTGGGGTAGGTACGACCGTCGAGGCCGATGTAGCCGCGCATGACGGCATGCGCGAGCGGGTTGCCGTCGCACTCGACCTCCCAGTTGCGGAAGATAAAGCTCTGATGCGCCTGGGCGGCGTAGATGGAATTGAGCATGACGGTGGTGGAACCGGCAGTGGGGTTCTTCATACCCACCGGCACCGAAATGCCACTCGACACCAGGCGATGCTCCTGGTTTTCGACCGAGCGCGCACCCACGGCGACGTAGCTCAACAGGTCGACGAGGTACTGGTAGTTGGACGGGTAGAGCATCTCGTCGGCAGTGAAGAAGCCAGTCTCCTCGATGACGCGCAGGTGCATGTGGCGGATGGCCTTAACGCCCTCGAGCAGGTCATCGGGCGCCTCGGGGTCGGGGTTGTGCAGCAGGCCCTTGTAGCCAGTGCCCTTAGTACGCGGCTTGTTGGTGTAGACGCGCGGAATGATGATGAGCTTGTCCTTGACCTCCTCGGCGGTTTTGGCCAGGCGGTTCATGTACTCGAGGACCGAGTCCTCGCGGTCGGCAGAGCACGGTCCGATGATGAGCACCTTGCGCGCGTCCTCGCCGGTAAAGACCTTGGCGACCTCGGCGTCGAATGCCTGCTTCTTAGCGGTAAGCTCGGCGGAAAGCGGCATTTCCTCGCGGATCTCCATGGGGATCGGCAGCCTGCGTTTAAATTCCATGGCCATGCGGGGCCTCCTCAATCAATTGATGGCAACGAGAACATTGTCGAATGCTCGGCATTATCCGCTGTCGCACGCTAAAGTGCAAGCACAACCAGCCAAAAAGGGAATGGATAACGAGCGAGGATTTTCGGGCGCTTCCAACGAGAGTGGATAATCTCCCGTTTTTGACCTATGTTCGCGCTAAAAGCGGGAGATTATCCACTCTCGTCGAGCAAGCGTCCGAAAATCCTCGCTCGTGGCCCCTTTTCCTCCGTCCCCGAGAGATCGAAGCTCGTCTACCGAATGGTTGATGCGGCAGCGGTGCGCCCATGTCACACTCAGAGGTGGCCTGACCCACCTTGGAAGGAGCCTCCATGAGCCTTGACAACGTAACCCTGCGCGCCGCCACGCTCGACGACCTGGCTGGCATCGCCGCCATCTACAACCAGCTGTGGTGCAACACGCTGCGCAACCGCGGCGACGTCGAAGCTGCCGATTTCTGCGCGCGCTTCAACATTGCCATGCAGCTGCAGCGCTCCCCCATCGCGCTCGTCGCCGAGGCAGAGGGCCGCATTATCGCCGCCTGCTGCATCGGTATCTTCGAGGACGGCAAGCCGCGTACCAACCCCACGTGGGTACCCTGCTACGACGAGATGTTCGCCCAGGCAACCGAGATGGCAAAGACCGCCGATGCCAAACTCGAGGGCTCGCTCTTTGGCGACAGTCGCGAAAAGGCCACGGCCGATCGCTTTGCCGCCACGGGCGACGAGTATGCCCAGGGCCAGCTCAACCTGATCATCATTGTGCCCGAGTGGCAGGGCAAGGGACTCGGCCGCGAGCTCATCGACCTTGCGCGCGCCGAACTCGCCAAAGCCGGGTGCACCAAGTTCTTCCTGATGAGCGACTGCAACTCTGACTGGCAGTTCTACGAGCACCTCAACATGAAACGCATCCTGGAGGATCACAGCCAAGACACCGGCGACGGCTTTATCGTCTACATGTACGGAGGCGACACGCAGGATTAGCCTGAGTGCCGCCTCATGGGCTTTCTCCAAAACAGCCCAAACCAATCAGCCACGCCAAAAGGGACAGGTTTATTTTGGCAGGTTTTATCTGGGCAAACGCCAACCGCCGTGAGGAGAGCTGCTTGCCCTTGCGGCGGCCTTCTCGCCGAAAAACCAAGTGAGTAGACCTTTTGCAGGAGGCCGAGCACACTCCAAAACGCCACAGCTCTGACCTGCGGTTTTATTTAGCGTTTGTCGCGGTGTGCTCGACAGATCCAAAAAAGCCTACTCACTTGCATCTGAGGCGCACCGGATCGGCAAAAAACCGCCGCGAAAGGGGTCCGATCCTCTTCGCGGCAGTTGTTAATACGCCGAACTTGTTATCGCAAAAGCCAATCACGCGCCGAGACCACGCTACAGTCTTTCGACTCATACGTTGAATCCACGCGGGCCACAACATAGCGCGCATCTTTTGCAATGTCGATCTCATCGCATACAGCCTGTAAATGGCGGGCGTACTTATCGTGATACGTTCTGGATGATTTTATTTCGATAGCCTTGGGCCTCCCTGAGTTTGTGCAGTCGAGCAAATCGATTTCTCGCTTGCCGTCGTCCCTATAGAAATACAACTCGGGATTCTCGCCCACGTTGAGATGGCTCTTCGCCGTTTCGGAAACGATGAGGTTTTCGAAAACTGCCCCCAGATAAGGGCTCTCCAAAAGTTGCTCCAGTGATCCAATTTTGAGCAAGTAGCAGAGCAGCCCCGTGTCGTAAAAATAAAGCTTGGGCGTTTTAGTCAAACGTTTCCTGGCATTTGCATAATAGGGCTGCAGTGAAAACGTCAGGTAGCTCTGCTCCAGGATAGACAACCAGCTTTTAATGGTCGATACGTTCACACCCGTATCTCGAGAAAGCGAAGATATATTAATGAGAGCACCGGCGCTCTGGGCAATTATGGACAGAAACTTATGAAACTCTGCTTTATTGCGCACGTCAAGCAAGCCCACAACATCGCGCTCAACATAGGTATCAATATAGCTGGGGAAATAAACCGAGGACGGCATTCCGGCGGAACGCAGGCGAGGGTATCCCCCTTCGAGCGCAAACAAATCCACTTCCAACTGCCCCTGCTGGCCCCTCTCCGCTTCTCGAAACGAAAATGGCAGCAATTTTAAGATCCCGACTCGCCCGGCAAGAGACTGGCCGATGCTTTTCATCATCAAAAAGTTTTGCGATCCCGTAAGGATGTATTGACCGGCGTCTCCCCGCTCATCCGAAACAACCTGAATCATCGAGAACAAATCCGGGGCGTATTGCGCCTCATCGATGATGAGTCCGCCCTTTCGGTTGCGGATAAAACTCACCGGATCCTCCAAGGCCGCGCGCCTCGTTTGGGGGTCCTCAAGCGTGACATAGGAATAGTCGGGAAAGGCATGCCTAACCAGCGTAGACTTACCGCTCTGCCTAGGCCCCGTCAACGACACAACAGGAAACCAACCCGCCATGCGAATGAGCAACTCATGCAAATCCCTGTTAATGTACTCGGCCATATCAACGCCCCTTATAACGCTGTTACCATAATCGTATAGTATCATTTGCCATAATCTTGCAGTAGCGTTTTCCATAATCTTGTAGTAGTGTTTTCCACAATCTTTTAGTAGCCCAGTTCAAAAACGTTATTTATAGAGCCGAAATCTCAGACCCTAAATAACAATAGCCACCACAATGGGAACTGTCCCCATTGTGGTGGCTTGCAGGCGAGTTGACTTATTCGACTATCGCGGGCCGGCCGTGTCCGAGTCTAGAGCGTGGCAAGTCGCTTGGATTCGCGGACGGCGAGGGCGATGGAGATAAGACCAGTGATGGCGTCAGCCGCCACCAAGGCAAACCAGACACCCTGAACGCCCATCATGTTGCCAAGCAGGTACATAAGCGGCACGGAGCAGATCACGTAGCGGAGCAGACCGGTGAACGTGGCGATACCCACCTTCTCAACCGCCTGGAAGTACATCGACATGGTCATGGCAAGATAGCCCAGGGCCACGGCCAGGATAACGATGCGCGTGGCGTTGGCGGCAACCTCGACGAGCGCCGGATCGCTACCAGCAAAAAAGGCGCAGACCGGCGTTGCGGCCACCCATAGCACAGCAGACACCGCAGCAAGCGTCACGACCTGGTACTTAAGCGTGCAGGAGAGCGTTTCCTTGAGGCGCGCCCACGCCTTGGCGCCGGCGTTGAAGGCGGCAATGGGCTGCAGGCCGTACGAGAAGCACTGGGCGACCATCATGGTAATGTAGAGGATGTAGCCGTTGATCACACCAAAGGCCGCGATGTAGAGCGAACCCATGTCGCCGCCGAGCTGGCCAAGCAACGAGTTGGCAACGGTGTTGAAGATGAACGTGGCAGCTTGCACCAAAAAGAACGGGAAACCAATCTTGATGATCTGGCCGCAGATGGCCATGTCGAGTTTGAGGTCGGCGGCGCTGATCTGGAGCTGCGACTTCTTACCGCCGATGAACCAGAAGATACCGATGGCCCAGATACCGATGGAAAGACCGTAGTACACACCAGCTCCCATAACGCCAAGCTTGAGCACAAACGTGGAAAGCGCAAGCCAGCAGATAGCGACGATGGCAGACACGGTCATGAGGTTGGCCTGGATCTGAACCTTCTCGTCCACACGCATGACGGCGGTGACCATCTGACCAATGACCGTGAGCGGCAGCAGCACGGAGAAGGTGCGCACGCCGGCAACGGTATCGGCCATGATGTCGGGCGTGGCGCCGAAGAATGCGCAGATGGGCTCGGTAAACACAGCCATCACCACAGCAAGCAGCACACTCACAATCGTGGTAAGCCAAAAACCCTGGCTAAACGCCTTGCTGGCGCCCTTAATGTCGCCGGCACCCAAAAGGTTGCCCACCACGGCGGGCACGCCGGTGCCAAACAGGTTGCCAAAGGCCAGGTTAATGTACTCGACCGACATGATGATCGAAACACAGGCCAGGCCGTGTGCACCCAGGCCCCAACCCATCACGAGGCCCTCAAGGACCACCATGATAATCTGGGCGAGCATACCCTGGCCGGTGATGATGGTGTACTTGCGCACCAGGCCGGGAATCGGCTGCGAGGCAAGCTCACGCTCCTCCTCAACAGCGGCGGTCGTTTCTTCTGCCATTGTTCTCCCCTTTCCATGAGAGATTGATGAATGGATGCATGAATGGATGGGCGGCACGCACAGGCTGCGGCACCGCCCAGCGATGCAGCAGCCCCGCTAGGCCTCGTAGACCACCTTGCCGGCAATCATCGTGAGAGACGCCGTGGCCTCGAGGACCTCAGCCGGTTCGCAGTCAAAGAGGTTACGGTCGAGCACACAGATATCAGCCTGTTTGCCGCATGCGAGCGTACCGATGCGATCCTCGGCATGCATGGCGTAGGCGCTGCCGTAGGTGTAGGCGCGCAGGGCCTCGGCCATGGTGATGCGCTCCTGCGGGAACCACCCTTCTGGGTTGGAGCCGTCCTCGAGCATGCGGAAGACCGCGCCGTACACCTCCTCCATGGGCTCCAAGCCCACAACGGGGAAGTCACTGCCCAGGTGCACCACGGCACCGCTGGCAAGCAGGCTATGCAGGGGCCACGAAAGCGCAGCACGCTCGGGGCCCACGGCATCGTCCTTGGCAAGGTCAGCCATATCGAGCAGCATGTGCCACGGCTGCATACCAGGGCATATACCCAGCTCGGCATAGCGCGGCAGATCCTCGGGCTCAACCGTCTCGTTGTGCTCCATGGAGTGGCGGCAACCCCGCTTACCATGCAAGCGCTCGCCCTCCTCAAAGCAATCAAGCACAAAACGCACCGAGCGATCGCCGATCGTATGGACGCGCGTGTCAACGCCCCATTCCTGCGCCCTGACAATGGCGGCACGGATGCGCTCTGGATCCTCCGCGGGCTCACCGCAGGTATCGGGCGCGTTGGAATAGGGTTCAAGCATCCAAGCGGTGTGGTCGGAGCACACGCCATCAAGAAACTGCTTAAAGCCGTGCCACTCGACCTGCGTACCCGAGAAGGCGTATTTCTCCTTGATCTGCTCGAGCGTTAAGGACTCGTTTTCGAACAGATCGGTGTACAGGAACACGCGCAGTGGCAAGTCGCCCTTGGCATTAAGACCTGCCAACACCGCATACGGGTTTTCCATGCTCACAAACGTAGGATTGACCATGCCGACCGTAGTGATTCCCAGGGCATTGGCGCGCCGGGCGGTTTTTGCAAACGACGCGTCAACAACCTCGGGCGCTGGGTCGTAGACCTCGTCCATAAAGAAGACGCCGGCGGTGTTGGAAAACACGCCCGTCAGATTGCCCTCGGCATCCTTAAGGATCTTGCCGCCTGCGGGATCGGGCGTCTGCGAAGTTACTCCCACCTTGTTGATGGCGCAGGTATTGGCACTAAAGGTATGCAGGTCAACCTGCTGCAGAAAGACCGGGCGGTCCGAGATGTACTCATCGATCATCGCGGCTGTGGGCATCTCGGGGACATCCCACTGGAACTGGATAATCTGGCAGCCCAGGATCCACTCGTTATCGGGATGGTCGGCCGCAAACGCCACGACACGTTCCATCGCCATCTCAAAACTGGTGCAGTCGATGAGGTTGACGGCAAAATCGGGGTCGGTCATGAACGCGCCCTGGGCAAAATGCGTGTGCGAGTCAATCAGGCCGGGCATGACGAGCTGGTCGCCAAAGTCGCGCACCTCGGTATCGGGACCGATAAACGGTGCCAGGTGGGCATCGTCACCGCAGGCAACGATTTTATCGCCCCGCACGGCAACGCCGCCCTTAAACGGCTCGAGCCCATCGCCGGTAAAAACGGCGTTGCTCTTGATAACTACATCAGCCTTGTCCATGTGAGCCTCCTCAGGCATCTTTGGTTGCAACGCGGACGCACCGCCCGCGTGGGCACTCGGTTGGGAGCGTAGCGCTCCCGCATCGGCGCGTGCCTACAAGCCGTGCTCGGACGTCTGTCCCACGTCCGCGGCTTCGCGCTACACCCATTGATACACAGGGGCAAATCCATGCCAAGGCCAGGGACCGCAAACGGTCAGTTTAAGCAGGTTTACACGCTTTACCTGCAGGTTTATTGTCTGAGATTATTACCGCGTCATTACGCCCAACGGCGTGCCCGCCCACACGGCAAGACCCGCATGCAAGGAAGAATAGGGCTAGGAACGCCAAAAGGTATCTATGAGGTCATCTCGGTTGGAGACACCGCTTTTAACGTAGATGCGATGCAAGTGTGCCTTGACCGTGCCAGGGCTGATGACCAACTCGCTGGCGATGTTTTGGGCGTCGTTGCCCTTCAGCACCAGTGTGAGCACTTCCTGCTCGCGCCGTGACAGCTTATGGGCGTCGGCATAAATCACCACACGCGATGCGAGGTCGTCCTCAGAGCTTGCGCTCTCGGCCGCCACGTCCTCATCGGCACGCGGATGACGGGCATACACACGCAGGATATGGCTAAACTGGCAAAAAAGCTGAGCCGCGCATACCACGAGCAGCACGTTTTCGGAGATATTGCGCTCGGACAGATACCACAAAAAGAGACTGATGACGGGGTTTTGAAAGTCGGGGTGGCAGAACAAGATCATGTAGGTGTCCTCGGCGATTACGCAAAACGCAAGAACGAGTGCCACCTTCCAAAAGAGCTTTGAGCGGTCGAGGTCCAGCTTCTCAACACGAGTGGCTCTGCACCGGTAATGCCAGGCGGCATAGGCAAGACATCCTACATTGCCCAGGTCACGCGTGAGCCAAAAGAGATACTGCTGCATCTCTCCGGCAGCGCCGCTGCGAGGCACCAGCAGCAATTGCAAGATTGAAAACGGCACGATAGCGAGCCCGAGCATGCGCGACGTCGGCCTTTTGCGCAAGCGTGCAAACATCCACAGCACAATGCAAGCATAGATGGCAATACCGAGCACGCAGCGCAGCAAGGGGTGCTGCAGCGGCTCGCTAAAGGTAACGGCGTAGTCATATTTGAGCCGAGTGTACTCGTCAAAAAAGATGACCGACATATCGAGCATGTAGAGCAAAAAGCCCGCCGCGGCCACTAGGCTGTCGCGACGGTGCGTCATGAGCCAAACCACCAATGCCACGGCACTGGTCACCAGAGCCACACCCATGATAATCGTGGTGTAGATATAGAACGCGAAACTCATGCCCGCCTCCCCTGTCTAGATGCCGTGAGGATGTTGACAGATTCTTTGCCGCAAGATTAGACTCACCGATTAAACGTACTGTATCGTTTAGATAAACAAGCTGTGTCTCACCGATGAAAGGAGATGCCATGGCGCCTATCGCACCGCTCAAAATACTCGTTGCCCCTGCCGCCAAGGCCATCGTCCACCTGTGCGACTCACTTACCTACAATGACGTCCCCTGTGTCGTCGAAGAGCGTTCGGACAGCTGCCCCTATCTGGGCCACGTCCCCTTCTTTGCGCCTAAGCTCGTTTCCGATCCCGAGCACCGCGAACAGTAATCCAAGATGCACCAAGCGCTGCGCAACTCGCGGCGCTTACTGTTTTGGTGCAAAGTAACCTGACCCCCGTGCACCAACGCCGGGATTGTCGACGCTTCGGCCGCGGCGCGATATGAGGCGCGAAACCTCGCCCAATAACAGGCCAATCACTACGCCCGCGAGAATCGGCAACTTTGCCATCTCGGCAGGTGAGCTGTTGAGCGGCACAATCGTAGCAACAATCGAAAGCACGAGCTCCACCACGGGAATCGCAAGCGCCACCGCGAGCACCTTGCCCTCGAAAGGCGCACGGAACACACGCGAGCGATTATCGTGCTTGCGCAGACGCCAAAACGCTGGGAACATGGGGATATAGCTCATGAGCAGAAAGACGACGTTCATCGAGAAGAAGACCCAAAAGACGTCGGAACCCTCACCCAGCGGAATCTGGAGCAGCAGCACCAGGCTGGCAAAACAGCCGTTAATGAGCGCCGAGCCGTTGGGCATGCCGGTCTTTTTGGACACCAACGCAAAGGGACGCGGCATGTTGCCATGGCGCGCGGCATAGCTCGCTACGTTGTTGACGCCAAAGCTCCAGCAGATCATATTGGCGAACAACGTCACCAAAAAGGCCACGCCCACGACCATCGTCAGCGGGTGGGTGCGCCCCACCATAGCGGCGACTGCGTCCACAATGCCCGAATCGAGTGAAAGCTGCTCGGTGGGAACCGCGGCTCCAATGCCAATGCCACAGATGATGTAGATCGCCGCAATGGCCACGCCACCGGCAATAACCGCCTTGGGGATATCACGCGACGGGTTCTTCATCGTGCTGGCAAAGGTCGCGACCACTTCGAAGCCCATAAAGTTGAACAGGATAATCGATAGGTACGTCAACGAATTGGTGTCGCCCAGATCTGGAATGAAGGTCTTAAACGACATATCGTTGGCAAAGCCGTTATTGCAGGCAAACCAAATGCCGACGATTCCCACCACAGCGGTAATGAGCACCTTGATGACGGCGCCGCCGTCCATGACCCAATCTGCCTCGGCCACCGGCTGCATTGCCATGACCGTGACGCCCCACACAAAGACAATCTCGATGGCGATTCGGATCCCGAGTGAAAACTCGATACCCCACACCGCATTAATGACACTGGGGAACATGCAGGCGATACTTGCCACCCACAGCGGAAAGTTAACCCAGTAGCACCAAGAGCAACGGGCGCCCCAACGGTCGCCCAGGCCCAAGCGAACCCAATCGTACAGGCCGCCCTCGGAATCAAACGCCGTACCCAGCTCGGCCACCACCAGACCATAGGGAAGCAAAAACGTAATGATAAGGAAAATCCACCAGAAGAACTGTACGTTACCCATGGCAGATGCCGGAGCCGCCGCCTCGATGGTAAACACGACGCAGATAACCGAAAGGATGACCTCGATCAGGGAGAACTTTTTACCTGCCATGGCGCGCGCCCCCTACAGCAAAAAGGATGGCATCTGTACCGAAGGCGCAGCCCAAGGTAGGGTTGCAGGCCGCGTCACCGGTGCAGGTGCCATCCCAGAGAGAGGAGAGGATGCATTTGTTGGACCAACGCTCGCGGAACAGGCGCGTGTAGATAACGATACGCCGGTACATAGATACTCCGATCAAAACGGCCGCGTTCACGACCGATAACTTTCGGCAATTGAAGACGCGTCTGACCTGGGAAATTCAAGCGAACAATTGGCCTAACCCGCAAAAAATCCCAGGCCAGACGCGTACTCAATCAAAGAAAAGGGCACTCCGAAGTGGAGGCAACGGAGTGCCCAAAGAAAAACCCAACCGACCAAGACATCGAATAAACCGACCATCAATGCCCCGAGATGGTCCGATTCACCGACCGTCCGATTGATCGGCTGGGTTCCCGAAGCATCACGGCTCGGAAAGTCAGACGTTTACTCGGCGTGCTCAGGTGCGCCAGATTGGCGCGAACGAGGAGCGTAGCGTACTGACGCTACGTAAGCGACGAGTGAACGCCAAGGTGGCGTGCCTGAGTTACGCCGAGGGCTCCTGCTGGGTAATGCAGTGGATGTTGCCGCCACCGAAGACGACCTGCTCGGACTGAACGCCGACGCACTTGTAGACGCCCTCGCCCCAGACCTCGTCATAGATCTTCTGGAGCGTGTCAACGGCCAGCTGGTCGTTCTCGTCGCCGTACTGCGGGACGATAACGCCGTGATTGGTGACCAGGTAGTTCATGTAGGAAGCGATCAGCGGCTCGTCGGGGACGCGAGGCTCGGCGTTCTCGTCGGCGTCGATGGTGTCGCAGGAGGCCTGGTCCATGAACAGCGGGTTCACGGGCATGCAGAGCTTGTAGACCTTCATCTTGCGGCCCTTGGCGTCGACGGCGTTGGAGAGGGTCTCGTAGGCAGCGTGGCACTGCTCGTAGAACGGATACTCGGGATCGTCGGTCCAAATGCAGGCCATGACGCCCGGCGCGATGAACGTGGCGACGTCGTCGATGTGGCCGTTGGTCTCCTCGGGGTCGATGCCCTCCTTGACCCAGATGACCTTCTCGACACCCAGGTAATCCTTGAGGTGCTCGTCCATGTAGGCGCGAAGCTCCTCGCTCCAGGGCTCAAACTTCTTGCGGTACTTGGGCCAGATGGACTCGGGATCCTCTTCCTCCTCCAGAACCGCAGAGCAGGTGCGGCCCGGGGAAAGCAGGCACTGGTCGGTCACGACAAGGGTGCCCTCGCCGTCGACGGTGATGGAGCCGCCCTCGAGGATCATGTCGTCGGGACGATAGCGGCGGCAGCCGGAGAGCTCAGCCATCTTGAGGGCGATCTGCTCGTCCTTGTCCCACGGGAAGTACAGGCCGTCGACGAGGCCGCCGTAGGCGTTGAAGTGCCAGTGGTTGGCGCGCTTCTCGCCCTTGCCGTTGATGACGTAGGTGGCGGCAGTGTCGCGGAACCAGGCGTCGTCGGTGGTCATCTCGATGACGGTGACGTTCTCGTCGTTCTCGAAGACGGCCTTGCAGTTGGCGTAGTCGACCTGGTTGGCGCACATATAGACCGGGGTGAACTCGGAGATGGCGCGGGCGATGGCGGCATACTGCTTCTGGGCCGGCTTGGCGCCGTGGGCCCAGGTGTCGGTGCGGTGGGGCCAGCCCATCCACACGCGATCCTGCGGGGCGAACTCGGCGGGCATGAAGAAGCCGTCGGCCTTGGGGGTGGACTCGGACTCGGTGATCGTACGCATAAGATTTCCTCCAAATCGAACGATCGCTTGCTGCGGGCGGGTTACCCGCAGCCTAAAACCAAGAGATGGTAGGCGCCCGTTCCCCGGCAAAGGTCGGGGCGCCCGGTGCCGGTTTTCACGGAATCGCACCGGCAAGCGACGACGTAACCAAGTGCGCGGAGACAAAACGCACGAAGGATACGGAAGAGAGATTGGGGTGGGCGGTGGTTACCGGAGCTATCGCTCACACCCACCCCGGGGGAATGGTTAGCAAACCTGTCGCTTGGACACGCCTCCGAAGAGGCTAGAGTGCCCGGAGTCGGGAGCGACAAGCCCGACGAAGCGCGCGTTGGTACACGAGGAGGGTTGGAGCCCCAGAACCGGGTGCTCTAGTTCTCCTCGGCCTCGGCGGCCCCCTCAGCGAGACGCTGGGCTGCGAGCTCAGGGGTCAGACCCTTGTACTCGGTCTCGCGGCCCTTAGCGCTGACGACGCGGACGACCTCGCCGATGAGCACGAGCACGATGAAGATAACGATCATCGGGACCTTGTCGCCAATTTCAGCAGCGGAGAACGGGATCAGCGTGGCAACGATGGCAAGAACCAGCTCGATGCAGGGGATGGCCAGCATGACCTTCATCATGGCGCCCTTAAACGGGAACGTGAAGATGCGCTCACGGTTGGGGTCGTTCTTACGAAGGTTGAGGAACGCCGGGAACATCGGGATGTAGGTCAACAGCAGGAAGACGACAGAGGTGCCAAAGAGCATCCAGAAGACACCGTTGGAGATGGCGTCGATGGGAACGAGCTGCAGGCACAGCACCAGGGAGGCAACGACAGCGTTGACCAGGTTGGCGCCGTTGGGCATGTCGTCATCCGAGATCATCGAGGCGAAGACCTTGGGCATGTTGCCGTGCTCGGCAGCGTAGCGAGCAACGGAGTTAACGCCGAAGGACCAAGCGGCCATGTTGGCGAACAGGGTGATCAGGAAGGCGATGCAGATGACCTTAAAGATCATGGAGTCGCCCACCATGGTCTGGACTGCGACGATCATGCCGTAGTCGGGATCGATGGAGTCGGCCGGCACGGCGGCGCCGATGCCAAAGCCAGCGAACAGGTAGATCACGGCGATGGACAGGCCACCGACGATGATAGCCTTGGGGATATCGCGAGCGGGATCGGCCATGTCGTCGGTCATGGTGCAGATGACCTCGAAGCCCATGAAGTTAAAGATGATGATCGACAGGTAGCCGAGAGCGTTGGTGTTGGTGAGCTCGGGCAGGAAGGTGGCAGCGGACATGTCGTTCGCAAAACCGTTCTCCATGGCATACCAAATGCCCAAAGCGCCAACGATAACGGCGACGGCGACCTTGATGATGGCGCCACCGTTAAGGACCCACTCGGAGTCGGCCGCCTTGGAGCGGCCCATGAGGTAGACGATCCACACAAAGGCAAGATCGATACCCATCTTGGCGATCAAGTTGAACTCGACGCCAAAGACCATGCCCAAAATGTCGGGGAACATGGTAGCCAGCGAGGCGATCCACAGCGGGTAGTTGACCCAGTAGTAGTACGAGATGCGGGCGCCCCATTTGTCGCCCAGGCCATCGCGTACCCAGTCGTAAATGCCGCCCTCGCCGTCATAGGTGGTACCGAGCTCGGCGACAACCATGCCGTAGGGAAGCAGGAAGGTCAGGATCAGGAAGATCCACCAGAAGAACTGCTGGTTGCCAATGGCAGCAGCAGGAGCGGCGGCCTCGCAAACGAAGACGACGCAGATGATGGTCGAAATGACCGTCAAGAAGGAAAGCTTTTTCTTTCCGTCGCTCATGATGAGCTCCTTCGCTCAGTCTTGGACAGATCCGAGGCCCTAAGGTATTAAGGCAATTGCTTGGGCCTCGGTGAGCGGGCGACAGGAGACGAGCATCCGCCGCCCGCAAACGTGCTTTTAGAAGCCTTGAGGCTTAGAGCTGCTCGAGAGCCTCGAGAGCGGCGTGGAGCTCAGCCTTGGCGGAGTACTCGACACCCTCGTCGTTGAGCGGGGTGCGCTTGCCCAGGGCGGCAAGGAGAGCACGGATGGAGTGCTTGCGGTTCTCGGCCTCGACCCAGCACAGGGAGCGCTCGGGATCGTCCATGACTTCGTCGACGACCTCCTCGTTGCGGGTGGCCGGCAGGCAGTGCATGAACTTGGAGTTGGGGCCGGCAAAGTTCATCATGTCCATGGTGACCTGATACTTGGGATAGAACACGTCCATGTAGTTCTCGCCCGAGACCTCCTCGTCGTACAGGCCATACCACACGTCGGTGTAGATGAAGTCGGCGCCCTTGATGCACTCGATGTCGTCGGAGATGACGACAGAGCCGCCGGAGACCTTGCAGTTCTCCTCGGCGATGGCCATCATCTGCTTGCCGAACTCGGCGCGCTCCTCGACGGTGCCAACGTGCAGGCCGCCGTCGGGGATCTGGTGGCCCTTAGGTCCAAACTGGACAAACTTCATGCCGACCTTGGAGGCGATGAACATGAGGGAGACGCAGACCTGGGTGGCGTCGCCGATGAAGGCCAGGGTGCAGTCCTCGATCTTCTTGCCCTCGGGGAGGTTCTCGAGCATGGTCATGAGGTCGCCCATCTCCTGCGTGGGATGGTTGAACTCGGACATGCCGTTGATGACGGGCACAGCGGAGCCCTTGGCGAGGCCGACGACGTCCTTGTGACGGTCAACGCGAGCCATCATGATGTCGAGCAGGTCGCCCATGACGCGAGCGGTGTCGCCCAGGGACTCGTGGCCACCGAGCTGAATGGTGCCAGGGCCATAGAACTGAGCGTGGCCGCCGAGGTCGCACATGGCGGTCTCGAAGGAAAGACGGGTGCGGGTGGAAACCTGCTGGAAGATCATGCCAAGGCTCTGGTTGCGGAGCAGGTGCGGATAATAACCGTCAACCTTGATGGCCTTCTTCATTGCCAGGCCAAGATCCTCGATAGCCAGGATCTGCTCTTTGGTGAAGTCGTTGGTGTCGATGAAATCCTTAGGCAGCGCCATGTCGATTCCTTTCCGCCGGTCGTGCCGACTATTGCTATGAGGCGCTCGAACATCACGCCTCGTGTTGACAAGACCATCATTCACCCGTATGCAATTTTTACCTAGTTTATTCGGGATTAAAGACCGTTCACGGAGTTACACCCCCTCTAAACCAATATAAACCCGCAGGTAGCGGGCTTGCAGGGGGTTTACTATCTAGAACCGCGAACGGTATACGGCTATGCTGTATCTCGGCGCCTAATCCACAATGAAACGAAGGGTTGAGACGTCTATATCCCACAAGGTATACAGAACTCGGCCATAGAATAAATGAGATGGGACGGTGACAGATGAACACCCTGATGTTCTTCTATACCCTAGCGATACTCGTGATCTGTATTGTGACGGCGGTGCTCTCGCTTGCCGCCTATGCCTCGTCCCGTCGACGCTTCTTTATCTATGGCAGCGGCGTATTTATCTGCTATGCCATCGAGATGACCGAGATTTTCTTTTTTGAATACACGCTGCAAAACCAGAGTTTTCCAGCCAGCGACTATTACTCAATTACCATGCCTGTGTTGCGGACCTTTGTGGCGACCGCTTCGCAGGCTTTTATTTGGCTCATTGCCATGGATTTGCTCGACAAGCATTCAAAAAAGCAGTTTGTCATTCCCGTCGCAACGTTCTTGCTGAGCGAGCTGCTGATTATCGTCGCTGTCCCCTACGGCCCCATTCATCAATGGCTCTACTACACGATGCGTCAGGTATTCCTTGTTTTCGTGGGGCTATATATCTTTTGGACGGCACGCAAGAGCACACAAGTCGAGCTGAAGGCACGTGTCAACAACCAACAAAAGCACCTGATTATCGGCGCTATTCTGGTCGGTTGCATCGTTGCCGAGGATTTCTACAACATTCTGGTGGTCCCCATGAGCTTGGCGCCCTCCTGGCTGCAGCTGTACCTATCCGAGCGCAACTTTAGCGAGAACATCTTTGCGTGTTACTTTGCGATCCTGCTCATTATCTACGCCTATCACGTGCTTTCGATTCGCATGCAGGAGGCGCCCGAGGAAAAGAACGTCAGCGATCTTGATCGACACATCGAAGAGCAGATGCCCTTCTATCGCAACGCCTACAAGCTCTCCAACCGTGAGACCGAAGTTATGCGTCTGGTCGTACTGGGCAAATCGAACCAAGAGATCGCTGACGAGCTCTTCCTTGCCGTGGGCACCGTCAAGACCCACATCCACAACATCCTGGTCAAAACCGAACAGCAAAACCGCACGACGCTCATCCTCCACTTTTGGAAGCGATAACCTGCCAAAAGGGACAGGTTTATTTTGGCAGGTTTTATCTGGGTAAACGCCAAAAACCGCCGCGAGGGAGCTACTTTCCCTCGCGGCGGTTTTCTAGCTCACGCTTTCTTTCGTCTCAATCTGTAACATATGGAGACCAAATCGCCGTCTTACTGTTACAGATCGAGACGAGTTACAGAACGCGCGTCGAATAATCTCAATCTGTAACAGGTAGAAGCGTTTTTGCCAGTCAGATGTTACAGATTGAGATAAACGAAGGAGCGGTAGCGTTAAACAAGTCCGCCACAAAGTTATTCGGAGAGATCCGATCCTAGAGTTGTCTACCAGGTACGATATGTGCACTGATATTTTGTCTCAAACCCGGGCATCCCGTTGCCGCGTGGGCTTAACGCGGCACCCGTATAGAGAATCGTTTGCCCCGTACGAGAATACGAAGTTTTGAAAGACAGCCTCTTGTATGTCTGGTCGAAACAATCAACATTCTCGCTCGGGTGGTTCGCAGTGGAGAACGACTTGTAAGTGTCCAAGACGTCCGCTGTCACAAGACGACAAGGCGCGACAGAACCTGCATCTGGTTTCGCCGTCGCACAAACGGGAATTGTGACCATCGACAGGGTAAGCATAAAACATGCGAACATTGCCTTCACAAAGTTCTTCGTACATGGCGTTTCATGGTTATCTTCCTTTCCTAGTTTTACTGTCGTTCGTCTTGAAAAGCTGCGCGTATACATTACCGATCCACTTCGAATCACCTCCCATTTCTCTGGTAACGACACGCGAGTCATCCCCTGTGAGCAATACGGAGGCATCGCAGAGCGATTCGAGGTTTCCGATAAGATGAGAAGAGATAATGACATGTGCTCCTCTACCCGCTTCATCTCTAAGAGCATTCGAAACAATCGCAACGTGTCTCACATCAAGTGCATTCATGGGCTCATCCAAAAGGACGACTTCGCAATAGGACATATACGCCATCGCGACATTAAGTAATTGTCTATTTCCATCAGACAGCCTAGATACGGGCGTATTCTTCAACCCAGTCAAGTCAAAGCGATCAAGCACTTGGTCCAAAGTGCGAGGTGAATGCCAAATTCTCCTGCATCGGTCGAGATGAAAAGCGACGGTCATGTATGGAATCAATAGCGACGGCCTATTCGGAACCAAAAAGAATACCTTTCTCATTTCCTCACGGTCGACGCATACTTTTGCATGAAAACAGAGAGAACCTGACACGCGCACTGATGGCCCAGCATCTCCCCAAAGAGTATTCAGTAGCGTAGTCTTGCCATGTCCATTTGGCGCGACAAGACCCCATATCTGGCCAGCGGGCATATCAAACTGCAATCCCTTTACCAGCTGGTTTTTTCCAACCGTCAACGCATCCAGCGACAGAGAGAGCAAGCTTTTCTCGCCCAAACTATCCGGGCGAATATGGTTCCAGGCCCAGCGATTCTTGCTTTTTAGACGCGAAAACGAAATGACCCCCAACGCGCAAACAGCAAACGCGCCCATCACGGCAAAGAGGCAGTGCGATGCACTGGCTTCAGGAACGAGAGATACCTCCGCTCCATTGGCGTAAGATGCGCCGCCGAGCGCAAACGAAGAGGCAGAATAGCTCGACACCATATACGGCAGCAACGCATGCCATGGAGCATCTTTGCTCGCATAAAACGGAAGCTGGCTTATGCCCCCCACAAGAGCGATCACCATGGACGAAATGGCCCTGTTTCTGCTTCCGGCGTGCACGCACACGCCCAAGCAAGCAAACATCATCGACAGCACAGCTTCAAAGACGGCAAATAGCCCTAGCTGAACTAACACAGTTCTTTCGACTACGTCACCATACTGAATGAATACGACTGGGTACTCTGTCTGACCTACACCGTTAAACACCGTTGCCAATACAAAACAGGGAGCCAACGCCAGAACCAAAACCAGCATCGATGCAATACCAGAGACGAGAACGCGGCATGCATTCATCTCTAACTTTGACAACAACGCTCGATCGTAGAACCGCTTTCCATCCCCCTCAAGCGACATATAGAGGACGAGGACCGGGACCAAAAGCCACGCTATTGCAGGAACAGCGCCGCAATAATATGCGAGAAGGATCATCCCGGGCATTTTTGTTGTTGAGTCGTACGATTCCGGATGGGCCAGCATCGATATGGCTCGGGGAAGACGTTCTTGGGCTTCAAGCGATAACTCCGAATCAACACCATTCAAATAACCGAGTCGGTATTCCTTGAGCAATAGATTGTCGTAATCGGCAATCGCATCGTAATACTCTCTGGAGTCCGCCTTGCTTTCAAGCGCCCGATCAAGGCACGCCCTTTCGTCGGCAATGATGCTGTTGAGCTCCTGTGGGGCAGTGTCATAAACGCCGTCAGAGACTTGAGAGACCAAAAGGGCTCTCTGGTCTTCGATGGAAGCTCTACCATATAGATAATCTGCTCCCGTTGGAACGGATAGAAATACCGGGATGCAGAATACGAGCGCGAGCAGCGCCGTCAGCAACATAATTCCCCGGTTGCGCGCAAGAACTTCTAAATTAAGCCGTACATATGTGAGGCAATCACAGGTCTTCACAGCAAGCACCTCCGGTTCGCAACACACGAGTCGTCGGACCCGTTGTCCGGAAGTATCGCCTTCATCGTCAGAACTGTCTGTAGACGTGTAGGATGGATTTATAATCTTATTTGTCTACAGGCTTCTACCTGCTATTTTCTATAACATCTGCCATAAGACTAAAAACCCTATCTCTAAGTTCACGCTCCGAGTGAACTCCAAGCAAGGCATAGCTCTTGCTCTTGGCCTCTTTGACGGTTCCCCGAGCAACGTTAAGATGTGCGCAAATCTCGGTGGTTCTATTGCCATCAAAAACGCATGTCATGATATCGGCATAAAGCGGCGTGAAACCAAGCCTCAAGAAGGCCTCACGCACGGTATCGCGTCGATCACCCACCCGAACCGTATCTTTCGAACGCAAGAATAGCAGCGAATTAGCCATAAGGATAAGTACGACAAGGAACGCAGTCACGCGTAAGGCAGGCATAAGGCCGCCAACGGCCTCACCGCTCCCAACGGACTCAAAGAAAATGTACAGTCGACTTACCACATCGTGAACCCAGAACGCTGCTCCAGCACCCACAGACACCGAAGAAAGGGTGAGTTCAGGCGAAAGGCACAAGTGCATTTTAGACATCCACCGTATAGCCGCACGGCAACACAGGGCCACAAGCACTATAGCTATCGATAGGATTATCGCATCATGCTCAAAGCCGAAGCATACGAGGATTTCCTCGATGCCCATTCCAGACGCATACATAAACAGGAAGCAGACGAAGACTATCCTGCAGTTCTGATTGAACGATGAGGACCCCAGCGATTCTGAACGGTGATCATGGCCTTTTGTTGCGTCAAGATGCCACGCATCCTTTGACAAGAGAAGTCCAGCCGTCGCCTCTGAAATGTTTTTATATCCGGTTTTAGTCAAGGCCCGCGACAAATAGGTACGGGCAGTAGACGGGGAAATGTCCAAGGCAGAAGCAATCTCCTCGTACGTTTTTCCCTCTATCCTCATAGAGAAAACCGCGGACTCCCTTTGAGAAAAACCCGAAGCCGTAAGGATATCGGCAACTGCAGAGTGTTTTCCTCCTAATTTGGCGGCCGCAGAAAAAGCGCTCGTTAAGTCGGGGAAAAATCGCGTTATGGCCCTGGCAAGGATACTGCCCAAAACGGTAACCAGAAGCAATACGATCTCTTGATGCCCACCAAAGCTCAGGAGCACAGCCCCGATGTTTATATTGCGCGAAAACAAACAATCCGTATCGAGAATAACGGCGGCATTACCAAACGCAAGAGGTTCGACGAGCGAGGCAGCAACCCCCATCTCGGCGTTAACGGAAAGGAAAGAACCGATGGAGTCCATCAACGGGACGAGAAGAAACTGAAGGCCAACAAGCAAAGCAATCAAGAGCACAACGGGGCTGTAAAGTGCGAGCTCAGGATACCCGTGGAGAGCAGAGCCATCGGCCACATGTTTCCCCTTTAATCCCGCACGTATGTTTGCGAATTCACCGCCAAGCACCCAAGAACAGCAAGCGACAAGCAAGGGGGCTAGTAACAACAAAATGAACGCGAGCGCCGAAACCACAACATGAAATTGATGAAAGACATTAAGAGATATCGTGTACATCACAAGAAGTGCAATGTCTACGAGCATAAGTCCAAAAAGCCTTTTGGAAATACCCGGTCTCACAGGGCGAGAGATGAGGCCCACACAGAAGCCCGAAAACAGATGCAGACCGATAAGAACGGTGCCAGAAAGGCCCGTATAAATACTTGGCGCCACACAATACAGACCAGCCGCCCCTATAAACAACATAATTGAATGCCAGAGGAACGAGCGCGTCACGTTTTGCAGGGTAGCTGCCTCGGTTGCCATAAAATCAAAGCTCCTAGATAGCATTTTGGGTATTTTAACATCGTTCCCGGCGTTAAAAAAATGTTACCCGAATTAATCAATATCCCCCCTCCACCAAAAGGCACCACGCTGATCCTCCACTTTTGGAAGCGATAACCTGCTAAAAAGGGACAGGTTTGTTTTGGCAGGTTTTATCTGGGCAAACGCCAACCGCCGCGAGGGAGCTGCTTTCCCTCGCGGCGGTCTTCTAGCGGTAAAAACCAAGTGAGTAGGCTTTTGGCGGGATGCCGAGCACACCTCAAAACGCCACAGCCCTGACCTGCGATTTTATTGAGCACTTGCCGCGATGTGCTCGGCAGATCCAAAAAAGCCTACTCACTTGCATCTGAGATGCTCTAGATACGCAAAATACCGCCGCGAAGGGAGCTGGACTCCCATCGCGGCGGTTATTCGCTCTGATTTTGCGACGGTTTTGCCCGTCTGTTACTCACTGTAGCGGGTGGCGATGGCAGCTTGTACCATGCCGGCGCTCATGAGGTACGTTACCAGGAAGTAGCCACCATAGGCCGCCAGGAAAATCGCGCAGGTGAGGCCCACGGTGCCGGCGATGCTCATATCTCCGAATATGCTCACCAGCTCGATGATCACCTTGAGCGCCACAAAGGAGTGCGCCAGGCCCACTGCCAGCGGGAACAGGAAGAATACCGCTTGCTGCGCCATCACCGAATGACGAATCTGGCGGTCGTCACAGCCAATCTGTGCCAGCACACGATAGCTGCGGCTGCCGTCGGCCACATTGGAGAGCTGCTGGATCGACAGTATCGCCGCGCACGCAACGACCAGTACAAAGCCAATGTAGATGGCCAGATAGCTAATCATGCCGTTCATCTGCGCTGCTTGCGTGTACATCTCGGAACGCGTGATGAAGACTCCCCACGACCCCGGCTCCTTGCCGTCAACGAGCAGATTATCGAGCAAGGTGTATTTAATGCTCTCGTCTGCCTCGGTCGTATCCATACCCTGTTTGTAATTAACGAGCAGATTACTGGAATACGGCTGCAGATTAAGCTGGGACAGCAGCTCATCGGCTACGACCACGGTACCGGGATTGCTGCCCATCGCCGAGTTGGCGATGGCCGCCGTGTCCTCGTCCGACTTATCGGTTGCGGGCTTGAGCTCATGCCCGTCCAAGGTGAGGGTATGGCCGCCAGCCATATACTTGGTGTACAGGTCGCCCAGCTCACCGCCCATATCACACGTGAGCAGATACTGGTCGCGGCCAATGCTCACCGGCTCCTCGCCCATCATCTGGCGCAGTTTGTTGTACTGGCTCGCCGGCGTCACATACAGACCCATCGCATCGGCGTTGCTTCCCTCGAGCGCCTTGGGAAGCTTTTCTCCCATGGCCTTGCACATCTCACCCGCCACCACCGAGGGGCCCGAGCCGCCAAGCGGGTAACTCAGATACGAATCGATCTGCACATGCTCACCGGCAACATCGGCGATATTGACCTTCTTGCCTGTCTCATCGTTGTTGTCCGCCGACTTGCGCTCGCCATGCCATGCAGCGTACAAATCGACCGTTGCATCGGCCAGCACCATGCGATCGGCCTCAGACGGATTGACATACTCCTTGTAGTAGTCGAGCGTTTCGGGCGTGTAATAGACATACGTCTGAGACACGTCAACAGGGTTATAGCGCTCCAGATTCTCGTTCATCACGTTGGCGATCGACATACCGCAGGTCACCGAGGTAATGGCCAAAAACAGAATCATCGCGATGACGCCCATCGAAAAGCACACCGTGTTGACCTTGGCCGCAAGCTGGCGCACGGTAAACATATTGAGACCGCGCCAGTACACGCCGCGCAGGCTCTGCAGCAGCTTGATAAGCATGCCCGAAAGCCCCCAGAACAGGGCAAAGGTGCCCACCGTGACCATAGCGGTAGTGATGCCGAACTGATTCATGGCCCCCTGCAGCTTATCGCCCGACGCGGTGAGCGGGAACCCGTCGCGCAGCAGACGGTAATAGGCCACGCCCACAAGTAGCACGCCCGCGGTAAAGATGGCAATCGCAATCCAGGGATTACGTGTCTTGATGCTCTCGTTGCGGCGCTCGGCACCCATAAGCTCGATGAGTTTGGTACGACGCACGGCGCGCAGGTTCAGCAGTAACGTGAGTACGAACATCACGAGCATGCAGGCAAGGGTCAGGTTGAACGCATGCACCGAGAAGAAGAAATGAAAATTGGCGATCTGTGTCTTAAAGAGCGAGGCCGTAAAGAATGTCATGAGCTGGGAGAGTCCCACACCCAGCACAATGCCGGCGACAAAAGCGCCGACCGAGACGATCACCGTCTCGAGCGCCATGATCGTGGCGACGCGCCCGCGCCCCATGCCGAGCACCTGGTACAGGCCAAACTCCTTTTTGCGGCGCTTCATGATGAAGTTGTTGGCATACACCATCAAAAAGGCCATAACGCCGGCCAAAAAGTACGTGAGGTAGCCGAGCATGCCGCCCATGAGCTCGGACAGTCCCTCCTCCTTGATGCCAGCGATGTCGACCTGCATCGAGATGGTGTTAAAGGCATAGAAGACCGTGACACCCAGGGTGAGCGTCAACAAGTAGACGAGGTAATCGCGCCCGGCGCGGCGGACGTTGCCCCAAGCGAGTTTACAGAGCATCGGAGCCCTCACCGCCCATCATGGCAACGACCTCCATAATGCGGTCGAAGAACTCTCGGCGGTCGGTGTCGCCGCGGCGCAGCTCGGTGAAGATCTTGCCGTCGCGAATAAACAGCACACGGCTCGTGTAGCTGGCGGCAAAACTGTCGTGCGTAACCATGAGCACGGTGGCGCGCAGGCGGCGGTTGAGGGCCTCTAGGCTCTCGAGCAGCAGACGAGCGCTCTTGGAATCGAGGGCGCCGGTGGGCTCGTCGGCCATGATCATGGTGGGGTCGGTGACGAGTGCGCGAGCCGCGGCAACGCGCTGTTGCTGACCGCCGGACATCTGGTAGGGATACTTGTCGAGCACCTGACTGATAGACAGACGCGCGGCCACGTCCTGCACGCGGGTCGAGATCTCTGCCGAGTTTGTGCGGGCAATGGTGAGCGGCAGGGCGATGTTCTCGCGTGCCGTGAGCGTATCGAGCAGGTTGGAGTCCTGGAAGATAAAGCCGAGCTCCTCGCGGCGGAACTGCGAAAGCTTGGCCTGCTTCATGCGCGTCACGTCCTGGCCGTTGATGCGGATGGTGCCACTCGTGGCGCTATCGATGGTCGACACGCAGTTGAGCAGCGTCGACTTGCCCGAGCCCGAGGCGCCCATGATGCCAACGAACTCACCGCGGTTGACGGTAAAGCTGACGTCGTTGAGCGCGCGGGTCACGTTGCCCAGCGCTCCATATACCTTTTCGAGATGCGCGACCTCCAGTACCGGGGTCGCCGTTTGCGTGGTTTGCATACCGAGTCCTTTCTTGCGATTAGTCTACGGCATCTATAGTCGCAAGGAGCCGAGTCGGCTACCATCGATATGGCTTACGCTTGCCTTACCGTTGTGTAAGGTAGTGCAGGGAACGTTTTGATGTTGAGGAAGGGCTCCTGTTGAAGACTGTTCATGTTGCCGCTGGGATCATTCGCAAGGAAGGATCTGACGAGCTGCTTGCCGTGCAGCGCGGCTACGGCAACATGCAGGGACTATGGGAGTTCCCGGGCGGCAAACTTCTGCGCGGCGAGACACCCGAAGACGCCGTGCGCCGCGAGCTTATGGAAGAGCTACAGGTAAAAGTCACCAACCTGCGTGATTTCTACACCGTTGAGTATGACTACCCCGATTTTCATCTCTCCATGGAGTGTTACTACTGCTCGCTCGCCGATGAATCCGATGAGCCCCAGAAACACGACCGCCAGCTCGATATCCGCTGGATTCCACGCACCTCGCTTGCCACGGTGGAATGGATGCCCGCCGACAAGGGGCTCATTGATGCTCTGATTGAGTTAAAGGAAGATCGGCTTGAGGCAAGCTCCGCCGATGACGCCGCGCCCAACACAACCGACAAACCCGCCACCAAACCCAAGCGCGCACCTAAACGCCGCAGCAAAAAGCGTCCCAAGCCCGGTCTGCTCGACGGCATCGATACCTCGGACCTCTCCGCTCACGAGCGCGAACTGGTCCGCCGTCGCGCCGCCATCAAAAAGTCCATGAAGGGCAACAAGCGCGCCAACACCAAGCCCGAGCTGCTCGTACGTCAGCGCCTACGGGCCGCGGGCCTTACGGGCTATCGTTTGGAATGGAAGGTACCCGGCAAGCCCGACATCGCCTTCCCCGGCCGCAAGATCGCCATCTTCGTCAACGGTTGCTTTTGGCACCGCTGCCCCAAGTGCAACCCAAGCCAGCCCAAGCGCAACGTTGAGTTTTGGGAGGCAAAGTTCCGTCGCAACGTCGAGCGCGACCGTGCTGCTGTGGCAGCGCTCACTCAAATGGGCTGGACGCCCATAACCATCTGGGAATGCGAACTCAAAAAAGACCGCATCGACGCCACGATGGAAAAGGTCATCGAGCAGGTGCGCGCCACAGAGCCGCAGCGCTAACAGCGAGCATTCACACGCTCCGCACGTCCGCGCCACATCCACGTCACAAACCTTAGAAAGCCCTTAAGCTCAAAACCTTTCAAGAGTGTTACTCGATACCTCTGACCTGCAGTTTCATCGTAACACTAAACCAGGTTAAGCCTTTCTTTAGCGCTTCTTTGCGGCAGCCGCGGCATAATACTGCCAACGCACGGGACCTAGCAGCAAACCTCGCGCGCAATCTTTTGGTGGACATCGAGGAGGCCGCATAAGCATGCATTCTTCCAATGACGCAGCACAGCAGCCATCCCTAAAACATGCAAACCTTTTCTCCTTCCCCCCGACACAGAGAAACGGCCTCCCCGACTCCCCCACCACAAAAGCCAAACGCTCAGCCGATCAGAGCCTCAACTTACGAGCATCCTTCGAAAAGCTCCAAGCATCCCTAGACAAGGCGTTCCCCGAACAGGCAAGAGCAATCTAAGCCCATCGCGCTTTATACTGATGCCATGCGAAACATGGATCACATAGAATTGCACCGCGGAGGACGCGAGGAAGCGTTTCCCGAGACCGCCGAAGACTGGCCCTATATTGCCGAACGCGCAGAATTCGCTCGCTATCCGGGCAATTCCGTCCCCTGGCACTGGCATTCCGAAGTTGAGCTTTTCTACATGGAGCAGGGAGCGATTGACTATCGAACGCACGCGGCTCATGAGCACGTACGCTTTGAGGAAGGGTCCGCCGGCTTTATCAACGGCGGCGTTTTGCACAGTACGCTGCAATCACCCAATTCGGCGCCAGCCATTCAAATGCTGCATATCTTTCAGCCGTCGATGCTCGGCGATCCCGCGGGACGTCTCCAAAAGCGCTACATCAACCCATTGCTTCAATGTCGAGGCGTCGATGTGCTCAAATGGTCGCCCACCAATCCCGACGATATGCCCTTTATCGATTTGCTGAAGAGCTCCTTTAGCCACGACCTTCAACGGCCGCAGAACGAGATGGCGCTTCGAAATAGTTTGTCAGATCTCTGGATTCAGATTAACGCCAAGGCCGAACCGCTCTTTTCTTCCGACGGCGCCTCTTGGATGACCAGCCGCGACGTACAGTTCAAGGCAATCCTGGACTTTATCCGCGCAAACTATGCAGCCGCTATAGATGTGCCCCAGATGGCATCTGCAGCCGGCGTAAGCGAAAGAGAGTGTTACCGCATTATCGAAACTTGTGCAGGAACGACCCCGGCGGCATATCTACGCGCATACCGCATAAACCGTGCTTGCGAACTTTTGGCACACACCACGCGAACGGTACAGACAGTCGCGCGCCAATGCGGATTTATAACAGCAAGCCATCTTGGCCAGGTATTTAAAGAACAAATGGGGTGCACTCCTTCGAGCTATCGAGCAGTGAGGCAGAATCTCGATAGCACCAGGCAGAAATCCCGCTAACCCTTCTTCTGTCACTGCATCAAACTTGCAGGCAAACAACAGAGAGGAGCAATCATATGAAGCACTTTGACCATATCGTATTTGACGTTGATGGGACATTGGCAGATACAGAAGAAAGCGTTCTGTCATCGCTTGTCCAGATTGTCCAAGAAGAGACCAGCAAAACGCTTCCCCGACACGAGCTTGACTTTGCCCTCGGCATACCCGGCAAGGATGCCCTTGAGAAACTTGGGATCTACTCGCAGGCAACGTTGGATCGCTGGTGCCAAGTTGCCGCCAGCTTTAAAAGCACCATCAGCGTGTTTCCAGGTTTGCTTGAAGTCATCGCAACACTCGCCGATAGCGGCTGCAAACTTGGCATCGTCTCCTCACGTGCGCGCGACGAATACGCAAAAGAAATTGCACCCCTTGGTTTCGATAAGTATTTTGAGCACATCATCCTTGTCGAAGACACAACCGAACATAAACCCGCACCCGCACCCATGCTCGAATATCTCCGACGTGCGGGCGCGAATCCTGGCAACGTCGTCTACGTTGGCGACACCGTCTACGACGAACAATGCGCAACTTCAGCAGGGGTCAGTTTTGCCCGAGCAGCATGGGGATCACACCAAGATATCCCAAACGCCACCTACAACCTCAAAACCCCCAACGACCTACTAACCCTAACAACCAAATAACCCACGCGTCCCACCCTTTCAGTCCCAACACCACAAGGGCGATTGAGCAGAACGGCTTGGGCGGGTCCCCGTACTTAGTTTCCAAAATCATTCCGCAGCGCGAAGGCTTCTTATTATTTTCCGCCCTAACGCCACAAGGGCGACGACCTCGAGTAGGTCAACCTGGGAGGGACGAGGGCTTAGTTCCCCAATCTTTCCGCAGGGGGCAAAAAGCCTCGCCGCGCGAAGTGCGCAGCGAGGCTTTTTGCATGCCCGAGGACGATTGGGGAACTAAGCCCTCGTCCCTCCCCGGGATATGTAGCGAGTCGGAGTACCCTTGCTGTTACTCTGCTTTGCCCACAGAGTTGAGGTTGGTCATGCGGATCTTAACCAGCTCGGTGATCTCACGCATGCCCTCCTTGGCCGGCTTCTTAGGATCGAAGCAGGCAGGGTTCTCGGCCATGTAGGCCATGAAGCCCTTGGTGTAGGCCTGACGCAGCTCGGTTGCGTAGTTAACCTTGCAGATGCCGTTCTTCACAGCCTCGGCAACCTGCTCATCGGGCACACCGGAAGTGCCGTGCAGAACCAGCGGCACGTCGACGGCGTCGCGGATGGCCTTGACCACCGACTGCTCGATGTGCGGATCGCTCGTGTACACGCCGTGGCTGGTACCAACGCCAATCGCCAGCGAGGTGCAGCCTGTGCGCTCGACGAACTCCTTGGCCTCGGCCGGATCGGTGTAGGGGCTCTCGCCCTCAACCGCGGGACCGTCGTCCTCCTTGCCGCCAACCTTACCGAGCTCAGCCTCGACGGGCACGCCCATGGCGCGGCCAGCGTCGGCGACGGACTTGGTCAGGGCAATGTTGTCCTCGAAGGACTCGTGCGAGCCGTCAATCATGACAGAGGTGTAGCCGGTGCGGAAAGCCTGCATGCAGCGGTCATAGCCATCGCCGTGATCGAGGTGCAGGGCGACGGGCACGGAAGCGCGCTCGGCGGCAGCCTTGACCATGCCGTAGAAGTAGTCCAGACCAGCGGTCTTGATGGTGCCCGGGGTGGTCTGCATGATGACGGGGGACTTGGTCTCCTCGGCAGCGGCCAGAACGGCCATAACAAACTCGAGGTTCTCGACGTTGAACGCGCCGACGGCGTAGTGGCCGGCCTGAGCGTCCTTGAGCATCTTTTCGGTGGTAACAAGTGCCATGAGCGTTTGCTCCTCTCCCTCGCCCGCATCTGGACATCGGGCGTACGTGTCCGCAAGGCGTTTTACCTTGCGTTTTGCTGCGCTCATTGTATGAAATTCAGCGGGTATGCATGTGCGAGATATTGTCATCGCGCGAGGTCCAACCTTCATTTTTGAAAAGCAAACGGAAGGAATTGGAGCCGAGTGGGCATGTTCGATATTGAATTTTGGGCGTTAAACGACTTTCTTTTATAGAAAAGATAAGTAATCGAAAGGCGTTTTCTTACTTAAAAAGAAAATGAACGAAAATGATTTCAACATAATTCCTGCAAATTTAGATTGAGGAAGGAATAGCTATGGCCCATGCAACAACCCGAGCTTTCGCCGATGAGCGTCGTGCCGCCATTATGGAAATGCTCGAACATAACGCCTCGGTGCAGGTAGCAGAAATCGCCCAGACCTTTGGCGTGTCCTCCGTTACCGCCCGCGCCGACCTAGACGCGCTCGCCGAGTCCGGCAAGCTGCGCCGCACGCATGGCGGCGCCGTGTCGCTCCAGAAGCGACTGACCGTATCCACCCAGGATCGCCGCATCAACGTCAATGTCGCCGCCAAGCAGGCCATCGCACAAAGCGCCATCGAACTCGTCAATGACGGCGACACGCTGCTCGTCGACTCGGGCACCACAGCGCTCGAGTTTGTCCGGCTCCTCGACCAGCGCGATGGCATCACCGTCATCACGGCCGACATTACCATTGCCGATTACATCGACGAGAGCATGCCCTCAGTCGATGTCGTCATGCTGGGCGGGGCACTGCGCAAAGGTCATCGCTATCTGTACGGCCCACTTACCATGCAAGCGCTCCAAATGGTCCACGCCGACCTTGCCGTCATGTGCCCCGGCGCCTTTGTTCCCGGCTGCGGCTTTACGACCGACTTTCCGCAGATGGCCGAGACCAAAGCGGCTATGGTCGGTGCCGCCCGTCAAAGTGTCGCCCTCATGGACGCCAGTAAGGTCAACGGACGCGGCATGTACCGCTTTGCCGAGCTGACCGACGTCAACGCCATCGTGATGGACCGTGACCCCGATCACGCCGTCGCCACCTCAATCGCCGAGATCGTCGACAACGCCCGCCCAAATCTCCTCATCGCCAGCGCTTAAACAAAAACCACCACAAAGGCACCTTTGTGGTGGTTTGAGCGTTAAACGTGAGCGTATCGCTACTTGGAGAGCTCGTTAGCGAGGGCCTCAATCTGGGCGCGCGATGCGTCGCTGAGCGAACCTAGCACGGTCACCTTGTTCTGCGTCAGGGTGATGTCCTTCATGCCCTCGAGCTCCTTGGTCATAACCTTGGCAGCGGCGGGCGCCCAGGAACCGGCCTCGACAAGCGCCACCGTGCGGTTCTGGTAGGCATGCTCGGCGAGCGTATGGATGAAGGTGCTCATGAACGGGAAAATCTCGCCCTGATAGGTGATGGAAGCGAGTACCAGACGGTCATAGCGGAACGCATCCTCAACGGCCTCGGCCATGTCGTCGCGAGTCAGGTCAAAGACGGAAACCTTCTGGCCGCGGGCCTCGAGCGCAGATGCAAGCTCCTCAACGGCAGCCTTCAGATGGCCATACACGCTTGCATAGGCAATCGTAATGCCCTCGTCCTCGGGCTGGTAGCTCGACCAGGTGTTGTAGGTGTCAAGGTAATAGCCCAGGTTCTCGGTCAGCACGGGGCCGTGAAGCGGGCAAATGATCTGGATGTCTAGGTCGGCGGCCTTCTTGAGCACGGCCTGCACAAACTTGCCGAACTTGCCCACGATGCCAAAGTAGTAACGGCGCGCCTCACAGGCCCAACCTTCCGGATCCTCGATATCGTTGGCGCCAAACTTGCCAAAGCCGTCGGCGCTAAAGAGCACCTTGTCAGTGGACTCGTAAGAGAAAAGCACCTCGGGCCAATGAACGTTGGGGGCGCCGACAAAGGTTAGGCTGTGGCCGCCCAGGTCGAGCACGTCACCCTCTTTGACGACCATCTTGCGCTCGGGGAAATCGGTGCCAAAGTAGTTGACCATCATGCGGAAAGCGCCCATGCTGGCCACAATCTGGGCCTGGGGATAGCGCTCCATAAAGGCGACGATGCCAGCGGAGTGGTCGGGCTCCATATGATGAACGACCAGGTAATCGGGCGTACGGCCATCGAGCACGGATTCGAGGTTACCGAGCCACTCATCGACAAAACCACCGTCGACCGAATCGGCGACAGCGATCTTGTCGCCCAAGATAACGTAGCTGTTGTATGCCATACCGTTCTCGGACACATCGTACTGGCCCTCGAACAGGTCAATGTCGTGATCGTCGACGCCAACGTAGCGGATATCCTTGGTGATCTCCATCAGGCAAAGCCTCCTAGATAGACAAAAGAGCCCGTCTATCATAGCACTCGGCTGCATCCCAACAGCCATCTGCCGGCATCCTTACCGATTGTTATTGAAATGCGATAAATCGCCGTTTACCAGCACAAACTATGCGGGCGGTGCCGCCGTACTATGCCGAACGATGAGCTGACCGGGAATACGAATGGCAACGGTTTTGCCCGCCGTACCCGCCTCGGGAACCGCATGCTCGAATACCTCGCGCCCACGCTGATGCAAGTCGAATCGAACGGTCGTGAGCTCGTTATGCGCGACAAAGTCGTCGAGTGAGTCATCGACACCCACCACGCTCACGTCCTCGGGCACGCGCAAGCCGCTGTCGCGCAGCGCTGCAATTGCGCCATTTGCCATCTGGTCGTTTGCCGCGTAAATCGCCGTCATGGTGCGATCGTGCTCGGCCAGATATCTGCCGGCCTCGTAACCGCTGTTGGCAGACCAGTCGCCCTCGAGCGGCTCTGCCGGCTCGATGTGTTTACGCTCGAGCGCATCCTGCCAACCGGCGCGACGAAATTGCTCGTCGACCGAGAAGGACGGGCCGCCAATATAGCGAATCTGCTCGTGCCCCAGCTCAAACAGATGGTCCATAAGCAACAGCGAGCAGCCGTAATGGTCGGAATCGACTGTGGTCACGCGCGGATGCGCATACATGGTAACGATGACCGTGCCAATGCCCGGCAGTGGATCAAACGTCTCAAAATCGGGCGCCATGCGGCTCATGCCGATGATGATGCCGTCCACCGGCAATGCGGCCATACGACGCGTTGCCTCGGCAAGCGAGAATTCCTCGGTCTTGGACATCTCGACCAGCGTGATGGCGCAATTACGCTCGCGAGCAGCGCTGGCGATGCCGTCGATCATTGAAAGGTTGCCAAACTTGGTGACATCGTTGATGCACAGACCGACCGAATGGTAGCGGCCGTCGCGCAGCGAGCGACCGGCATAACTCGGACGAAAGCCGAGCTCTTGCATGGCGGCCTGCACGCGCTGGCGCGTCTGTTCGTTAACGTTGGGCAAGCCGTTGGCGACGCGCGAAACCGTCTGCTGCGAAACGCCAGCAGCGCGGGCGACGTCGGCCATGGAGACCGGACGCGTACCTGTATCGTTGGACGGGCGCCTTGCCACAGGATCACCTTCACCCTTGCGAGATCTGAATAGCGTGCATGCCGGCCCGGGCAGAAATGCACCCCGCGCCGAGGCCCGCTATCGTCGGACGCATGTTAACGTACTCTACTTTTTCAATCCGCAACTCTTCTGCTCTATAAGTCCATACGGCAATACCGTTCACGGCTGAATTTCTACCGATTACCAGATTCTCAAAAAGTGATAAGTGTTGTGTTATGAGTACGTTAACATAGCCCGTAACGTGCGGCATCGTAGATGCTGAGTTCACGTCGCTTCAGATTGTTAACGTACTCACTACGACGGAAAACTCGTCAGTATGCGCCAAGGAAAGGACCCTCATGACCACCCCCGATGAAAAGACATTCGCCACGCTCACCAAGCTGTTCGAGGAGGAGTTTGGCCCCATCGGCGACCGCCAGGTGCTCTACGCGCACGCGCCCGGCCGTTCCGAGATCAGCGGCAACCACACCGACCACGAGGGTGGCCGCGTTATCGCCGGCTCGCTCGATGTCGCCGTTGACGGCATCGCCGTGGCAACCGACTCCAACAAGGTCCGCGTCGCCGACGAGGGCTATCCCACGTTTGAGATCGCGCTCGACACGCTAGACGTTCAAGAGTCCGAGAAGGGCACGTCCGCGAGCCTCGTGCGCGGCATGGCGCACGAGATTGCAGCCCTTGGCGTTGAGCCCCACGGCTTCGACTTTGCCTTTACCTGCTCCGTCCCTTCGGGCGGCGGCCTTTCCAGCTCTGCCGCCGTCGAGGCCGCATACGGCCGTGCCATGGAGACGCTCTGGGGCGCGCCCGCCATTGAACCCGTCACGCTCGCTCAGATGAGCCAGCGCACCGAGAACAACTACTACGGCAAGCCCTGCGGTCTGATGGATCAGGCCGCTGTGTGCCTGGGCGGCCTCGCCTACATGGACTTTGAGGATCAGGCTCAGCCTAAGACCCAGAAGCTCGAGCTCAACTTTGAGGATCACGGCTATGCGCTCGTGCTCGTTAAGGTCGGCGCCGACCACGTGGCAGCCACCGATGACTACGCCGCCGTTCCGCGCGAAATGCAAGACGTCGCTGCCGAGTTTGGCAAGGCACGCCTGTGCGAGGTAAACGTGGCGGATTTTGACGCCAAGCTCCCCGAGCTGCGCGCCAAGCTGGGCGACCGCGCCTGCCTGCGCGCCGTTCACTACTGGTACGAGAACGGCCTGGTCGACAAGCGCTGGGCAGCGCTCAACGCCGGCGACATCGACCAGTTCCTGGTCCTGACGCGCGAGTCCGGCGCCAGCTCCGCCATGTACCTGCAGAATGTTGTTGCCAAGCTGGGATCTGAGCAGCCTTCCATGTATGCCCTAGCGCTGGCCGAGCATGTGCTCGACGGTCGTGGCGCCGTTCGCATTCACGGTGGCGGCTTTGGCGGCACCATCCAGGCCTTCGTGCCGCTCGACCTGGTCGACAACTTCATTGCCAAGATGAACGGCTGGCTGGGCGAGGGCTCTGCCCGCCACTACGCTATCTCTGACAAGGGGGCTTACGCGGCATGGCTGTAATGACTGACGTGCGCGAGGCCGCGCAGAGCCTGATCGAGTACGCTATCCACCGATCGATGATCGGCCAGGACGATCGCATCTGGGCATACAACACCATTTTGGAGTGCATCGGCGCCACGGGCCCCGCACTCGACATGGCTTGGGCACTCAAGACCGAGAAGATTTCGCTCTTGCACCCCGATACACTCCCCAACTTTGACCTGGAGGGCACGCTTGCCGCGCTTGCCGAGGCCGCCGTTGCCAACGGTGCTGCCGAGGACACGGCATCGGGGCGCGACCGCATCGCCATGCGCATCATGGGCGCGCTCATGCCGAGGCCTTCGGTTGTAAACGAAGAGTTCAATGGGCGTATGGGCGTCAACGAGCCCCGCGCCGCGACCGACTGGTTCTACGGCCTGTGCTGCGATGCCGGCTATGTGCGCCGCGCCGCCATCGCACGCAACATCAAATGGAGCACCCCCACCAACTGGGGCGATCTTGAGATCACCATCAACCTCTCCAAGCCTGAGAAGGACCCACGCGATATCGCCGCGGCTGGTGCCGCAAAGAACACGGGCGAGAAGTATCCCGCCTGCCAGCTCTGCATCGAAAACGAGGGCTATCCCGGACGCTCCGCCGCAGCCGACGGTGGCGCTCACCCCGCCCGTCAGAACCTACGCGTTATTCCCATTCAGCTTAATGGCGAGCGCTGGGGCTTCCAGTACAGCCCGTACGCATACTTTAACGAGCACTGCATTGCCATGAGCTCCGAGCATCGCCCGATGCACGTTGACCGCAAGGGCCTGACATGCCTGCTCGACTTTGTGGACCTGTTCCCACACTACTTTATCGGCTCCAACGCCGACCTGCCCATCGTAGGCGGCTCAATCTTGTCGCACGACCACTTCCAGGGTGGCGCGCACGAGTTCCCCATGATGCACGCCGCCGAGGTCTCGCAGTTTAGCGTGCCCGGTTTTGACCAGGTCAGCGGCACCGTGCTGCAGTGGCCGCTCTCGGTGCTGCGCCTGCGCACGCATGACCGCGCTCAGCTGCTCGACGCTGCCGAGAAGATTATCCTCGCCTGGCGCGAGTGGACCGACGAGTCGGTGGGCGTCATCGCGCACACAGCCGATGGCATGGCGCACAACACCGTGACGCCCGTCATCCGCCGCGTGGACTCCCGCGGCAACGCCGGCGGCGAGATTTACGAGGCCTACCTGGCGCTTCGCTGCAACATCACGACCGACGAGCATCCGCTGGGCGTGTTCCACCCGCATGCCGAGTATCACCACATTAAGAAGGAGAACATAGGCCTGATCGAGGTCATGGGCCTGGCCATTCTGCCGCCGCGCCTGGTTCCCGAGCTCGGCGCTGTTCGCGAGCACCTGCTGGCGGCCAAAGCCGATGCCAGCTACGATCTTGCCTGCGCTCTCGAGAGCGACGACCTTTGCCGCAGCCACGCCGCATGGGCGGAGGACGTCTTTGCTCGCCGCGCGAACGAGCTTACGGCGGATAACGCCATCGACATCCTGCATGAGGAGGTCGGCGTGGTGTTTAGCCACGTGCTCGACAACGCCGGAGTCTTTAAGTGGGACGAGGACGGACGCGCCGCCCAGCAGCGCTTTATCGACTCACTGTAGAGCACAGACCCGGACGCTCAACGGCAGTCCACACGACATAACCGCCCACACGACAACGGCGCCCGCCGGCAACATCGCCGACGGGCGCCGTTTTCGAGTGTTCGGTGCCGCGACTCCTAGAGTTCAGTTACGACAACGTTGTTGAAGATTTCATCCCAGCGGTCCATGACCAGGTGGCCGGTCTTGGGGTCCATGGCGTTGAGCTTGCCGCAGGTATTGGCGGTCTTGAGCACCGTGACGTCGTCGGCACCAGCGGCAATGGCATGCGCAAAGCCGGCGATGGTCGAGTCGCCGGAACCCGTCGCGTTCACAGCCGCAATCGCGGGCGTCTTGGCGCGGAATGCGCGACCCTCATGGAAGCCCACCGAACCGGCAGCGCCCATCGAAACGACAACCCAGGGAATATCGGCAAAGCGGCCATCGGCGGCAAGCGCCTCGCGCAGGGCATCGACATCATCGGTCGTAAAGGACGTACCCAGCAGGCCGTTAATCTCGGTCAGGTTGGGCTTTACGAGCTCAGGCTTAGCGTCGGACTCCAGCGCGGCCTCCAGCGATGCACCCGAGGTGTCGAGCAGCACCTTAGCGCCCGCCTCCTCGGCGATCTTGACGAGCTCGGCATAGTAGCCGGCATCGACGCCACGCGGCAGCGAGCCCGAAAGCGTCACAACGTCCGCCTTCGCTGCAAGCTCGGCGAACTTAGCCGTAAAGGCCTCGAGCTCGGCCGGGGCGATCTGCGGGCCGCTCTCCAGCAGCTCGGTCTGATTGCCCTCGTGCAGAATATTCAGGCAAATGCGCGTCTCACCGGCAATGGGCACAAAGTCGTTCTTGACGCCGTCGGCATCCATAAGCTCGGCCATATAGGCACCCATGTGGCCACCGAGCAGACCGGTTGCGAGCACGTCGTCGCCCAGCTGCAACAGCACGCGACTCACGTTAAGGCCCTTGCCGCCAGCGGTCTTTTCGGGCGTCACGCGGTTAACGTCGTCAATGACCAGCTTGTCGAGCTGGTAGCGCGTATCAATCGACGGATTCATGGTAACGGTCAGAATCATGTTGAACTCCTGTTTCCGGGGCGCGATGTGCGCTGCCCCAAACATACGATAGCTCGTTAAAGGATCTCGATCCCAAAGCCGCGGGCGATAGTCTCCCCCGGCTTGGCCACCAGGCAGCCACGCTTATGCTCCAGGACATCGTCCTCGTCGGAACAGGTGGACAGGCCACCCCACGGTTCCACAGCCACAAAGTCGGCCTCGGGCTTGCTCCACACAATCAGGTATGGCATATCGGGGAACGTCAGGCGCACGCCCTTGTCCTCGGTTTTCTTGGTCAGCGTAACCACGCGGCTCTCGAGCACGTCAAAGATGGTCTCCGCGAAGTCGAAGAGTTCGTGGGTCAGCGGCAGGTTCTGGTCGATCATAGGGTTCTTGCTGCGATGCTCAACATCAATCAAGCCCGTCGAGGGAACGGCAGTACAGAGCTCGGCGGCCTCACGCTGATCAAAACGGAGCTCGTAATCGTCATAGGACTCGCCCTCGTCGAGTGGGCACTTAAAGCCGGGGTGACCACCCACAAAGAATGGCATATCCTCGGTGCCCTCATTGGTCACCTCGTACGACACGGCCACCTTTTCCGAATCGATCGTGTAACGAGCAACGATCTTAAACGGATACGGGTACTGCTCGAGCAGTTCGGCATGGTCGGCAGAGCTTAAGCTCAGCGCAACCATGTTGTCGCTCTGCTCCTCGAGCTTCCACTCCTGCTTGCGAGCAAATCCGTGGCGGGCGAGCTTTACCTCGCGGCCGCCCATGGTCATTGCGTGACCGTCACGAAGGCCGCCGCAAATCGGGAAGCAAATGGGTGCCTGGCCCGACCAGACCGCAGGGTCACCCTGCCACAGGTACTCGCGGCCGTTGGCTTTAATCGAAGTGAACGATCCGCCAGCCGTGCTCAGTGCCACACGAATAGAACCGTTATCAAGAACAAACTCCATAGGAGCCTTCCCTTTCTTACGACAGCCCGCCAAGTCAATAGGGCTGATAGAAAACCGGCCCGCGCCCCCTCACAGAAACGCGAGCCGTCAATTGAAAAGCTGCAGAATGCCGGGGACCGCCAAGAGCAAAGCACTCAAGCCAAGCAAGCAAACGTGTTATCGGAGCAGCTAGCTGTACCAAAAGGCTTCGCCGCAACAGAGAGAACCCCACAGGTCACCTCAACGTCAGCGAGAAGCCAGCTGGTGAGGCAAGGTGCCGTGAAGCGAGGCGGCATTGACCTTCTGGTCATGCCGTCGAAGCTGAACGGCAGATTGCCCACCAGATGGCTTCGCAGCGTCGGCCGGTCCGGCGTTCGGTAGAACGCCGGAACCCCTTAGTCGTGATACTCGCCGCGGTCCCACTTCTCGAGGAACTCGTCAAAGAAGTGCGGGTCAGCCTGAGCCTCGGCGTCGGCCTTATTGCAGGCGTCGATCTTGGCAATCAGGGCGTCGTGCTCGGGAGTCTTCTCGTAGGGCTCCTCCAGGAAGGCAAGCATGATATCGGCC
The DNA here is from genome assembly GCF_003436775.1 of Collinsella sp. TF11-5AC. Classification (NCBI taxonomy): domain Bacteria; kingdom Bacillati; phylum Actinomycetota; class Coriobacteriia; order Coriobacteriales; family Coriobacteriaceae; genus Collinsella; species Collinsella sp. TF11-5AC. The sequence goes on along the minus strand of NZ_QSQO01000002.1, from coordinate 102,602 downwards.
ATCAGGAACTCGCCGGTGATCTTGCCGCCAAAGCCCACGATGTTGGCGTTGAGCTCGCGACGGGCATACAGGGCAGAGGTCATGTCGCGAACCAGGGCGCAGCGAGCGCCGGGAACCTTGTTGACGGCGTTGGTGATGCCGATGCCGGTGCCGCACAGGGCCACGCCAAAGTCGGCCTTGCCGCTGGCAACAGCCTCGCCCACGGCCTTACCGTAGATGGGATAGTGCGTACGGGTGTGGCTGTAGGTGCCGCAGTCGAGCACCTTGTAGCCAGCCTGCTCCAGGCGGTCGGCCAGATAGATCTTCTCGTCCGTAACGATATGGTCGCAACCGATTGCGATGGTCTTCTTCATCAGAACGTCCTTTCGTCTGAATTCACAAGTTGAGATAGAAGTTCGAGTTCTCGGTGGCTCTCGTTAGGCCATCTTGTTGAGCATGTCGACACGGATCTGGTGACGGCCGCCGGCGTACTGGGCGCGCAGGAACTCGCGGGCGATCTTCTTGGCGACCTCGGTGCCCACAACGCCCGGGCCCATGGTGACCATGCGCGAGCCGTTGTGCTCGCGGGTCATGTAGGCGGAACGCTCGTCGGAAATGTTGGCGACGACCATGCCCTTGATCTTGACGGCGGCCATATAGGAGCCGACGCCGTACTTATCGAATGCGAAGCCCTGGGAATCCTTGTGCTCCAGCAGGTCCTTGGCAACGGCGGTCGCGGAATCGACAAAGTCCGCAGCAGGGGTCTCGGAATAGTCGACGACCTCGTGACCGTCAGCGATGAGCATCTCCTTGATGGACTCCTTCATCGACATACCGTCGGCATCGGAAGCGATTACAGCCCTCATGACATCCTCCTTGAGAGATACGCAGGTGCGTAGTTTCTGTTTGGAAGTGTTGAATCGCGCTCAGGTCCGGGCATCTGAATGTGCGGTTCTTCACTGTTCATGTTTATTTGAACACATTCGAACATAGGTTGCAACCATTATTTGTTTAACTTTGTTCTTTTTTGAACAAATACCGTTTACGGTTGATTGCCGACCGTTTGAGCCCGGCGCAGACGTAGCGACCATGTGTTCAACAAACAAAAGGGCGGCCGAGAACGTGTCTCGGCCGCCCTTCTTACGGTTGATCTTCCAAAGATCGCTTTGCCGCCTACTCAGACTGCCCGCTCTTCTTGGCATGTTTGGACGGAGCGCTCAGAAAACGTCCCGTTAAATAGTTCGCCGGGCCGGAAATATCGATCCCCAGCAGCGTGTGCCCCAGCCACAGAAACGCCGCGAGCACCAGCAATGGAATAACGCACGAAGTCACAATCATCACGATGACGCCTTCGATCAGATCGGTCACCTGTTGCACAATCTCATCGGTCATCTGTTTGGCGCCGTTGGTCACCGACGCGACAAGACCCGAGGCACCGTCGGCAAGCTGCTCAAGCACGTTCTTGGATTCTGTGGACTCGGACTTTTTCTTGCTCGTTTTGGAGCTATTGCCGTCTGCCGCACCCGCAGCGTCGGCCGCCTTTTGCTCGGCCGCTTCGATGCTCACCCGATACGTCTCGTCGACCTTTTGCGACACCCATACGCTTGCAGGCACCAAGGCCATGCCGATCACGGCAACCACCAGCACGCGGGTCGCCACGCGGCGCAGGACAGCGCTCGTGCTCCAGCGTCCGTGAATGCCAAGCGAGACCGCAAAGAGCACCAGCGCAAACGGGATTAAGATGCCCAAGCCAACCGACCACAAAATCGTGAGCAAATATTTCTCTAGGTAGAGCACGGCAAGCACGATGCCCAAGTTACCCGAAAGCTGCGCGAGCTGCTCGGCAACCGGCGTTCCCGTATCACCCGGCAGCGCGGTAATGCCCGCAGACAGCGCCACGCACGAGGTCGTGAGCGCCAAAACGTTGCCCTTCTTTTGGTCGATGACCTCGATGGTGGAGTCCCATGTTTTGGTATCGGCAAAATGCGGACGAGCCACAAAGCCCGACAGCAGCGCCAGTACCACGAGTGCAACGATAAAGCCAATCTGCAGCTTTTTGTTTGCGCACACGACATCGGACAGGCTGGGCTGCAGCTCGGTTACCGTCGTGTGCTCGGTTATCTGGACAGGACGCCCATGAGCCATCTCGTGCGCGTCTCTTTTTTGTATTGACCCGTTATCCGGCATTTGGATGCCTCCTCATTCCGGCCTGTATTGCGGTGGAAAGTATACCCACCCATCGAAAAACCGAACGGGAGGGCGTGCAGAAGCTCCATAACGCTGCTAGTCGAATAGTGCCATTTCAAAACTATGCCGGTTTACTACGATAAAACCGATAGGACCGACCACATTTGCTATTAGCAGAAAATGACAAGCTTTCTACCTGCGGCTTTGATAACGCTGTTCTTTCCATAGTTGAAAGAATGCGATTCATCGTAGTAAACCGGCATAGTTTTGTAACCGACAGACCGAGTCGGCACCGCAGCAAACCTAATGACCCGGTTTCTTCCATCCTCAAAGGATCGAATGCATGGCAGGAGTGTCCCAAACTGCCGGCAGATAAGGAACGTCCCCAAGTGCCGGGTAAACAGAAAAGCCCTGCCGCGGGTAGCGGCAGAGCTTTTGGAAGGGGACTTGGTTGTGAGAGCTCGTTAGGCGAGCTTAGCCTCGAGTGCGGCGATGCGCTTATAGGCATCGATGGTAAAGCGGGTCTGCTTCTCCAGGATCATGGTGGTCATGAGAGTGTCCTGAGCGTGAGCCATGATGAAGGTCATCTCCATCTCGCCGCCGCCGGCCTCCTGCGAAAGCAGCTTGGTCTGCGTGTCGTGGGCGCCGATAAGTGCATCGCTGGCATCCTTGTGCAGCTGCTCGGCCTTCTCAAAATCACCCTCGCGAGCAGCATCGAGCGCTGCAAGCAGATCGGTCTGGGCGTCGCCCGCGTATGCGACAATCTCAAATCCAACCATCGAGATTTCTTCTTTGGTTGCCATATTGCGTTCCTTTCACATATGAACCAACGGAGAGCATCGCGTCCGGGCATACGCGCTGCGCTGTGTATGGCAGGAACATTAACATTCAAACAAAAAAGAACAGCGCAAAACGTAATTTCGAGCTATGAACGGTTGCTTTTCACCCGTGAACGGTTTTTAAACCAATCTGAACATTCTCAAACACAATTAGCGGCAACCCAAACAGGTCCGCACCCTAGCGTATATCGCGCACCGTATCGCCCTCGACGAGCACACCCGGAAACAGCATGTGCTCCACACCGGGTGCAGCGCCCTCGGCGCCGGCAATCTTGTCGACCGCCCACATGCCGACGCGCTTGTTGTCAAAGCGCACCGTAGTCAGGCGACGATCGGGCACGATATCGCCCAAACTATCGTCAACACCCACCACGCTTACGTCCTGGGGCACGTGCTTCCCGCGCGACTCGAGCCCGCGAATGCAGCCGTAGGCCATGGCATCGTTGGAAGCATAAATGGCTGTGCAGTTCGAATCGTCCGCAAGCACCTGGCCGGCGGCATATCCGCTCTGTGCCGTCCAATCGCCACGGACGAGTCGCGGCGGCTCAATACCATGCGCGCGCAATGTCTCGCGCCAGCCCTCCTCGCGACGCATGCCCGAAAGCGAGCGCTCGGGGCACGAGATAAAGTGCACGGTCTTGTGCCCCTGCTCCAGCAGGTACTCGACCACCTGGCGCGAGCAATCGAACTGGTCGTTATCGACTGTTGAACAGAGCGGGTGCTCCAGCATGGTAACGAGCACCGTCTGCATACCGGGCAGCGGCTCGAAGGTGCCAAAGTCCGCCGGCATGCGATTCATGATCACAACCATGCCATCCACCGGCAGCGCGCTCATGCGCGACGATGCGCTCTCGAGGGTATACGGATGCCCGTCTACTTTAGTGAGGGTGATGGCATAGCCATGTTTGTCGGCCGCGGCGGCAAAGCCCTCCATACGGTCGAGGTTGCCGGTGCCGGTAATGTTGAACATGGCGACGCCGACGGTCTTAAACTTGCCGCGGCGCAGCGATCGACCGGCAAAATTGGGGCGATACCCCAGCTCGCGCATGGCGGCGCGCACGCGCTCCTTGGTCTCGGGGCGCACGCTGGGCGAATCGTGCACCGTACGCGAGACTGTCTGCTCCGAGACGCCCGCGAGACGCGCCACGTCCTTAACGGAAACCGATTTTTTAACAGCGGCCATAGGTCGATCTTTCTATGTCAACGATGCCATTGAAGACATCCTGCGCAGTCATTTTGAACACCTTTAAGTATATCCAACGCCTCCCCAACGATACGCTTACCACCCAAAACCTACCGTTCACCGACAATTCTGCTTCCCCGAGCGGCTTTTGTCGCCCAAATGTTAACGTTGCCATTGTGCAAACACAGAGCCACCGGGCGGCTCAAACGTTTACGCGCAAGGAATCGACGGTCCACAGGCACAAGGGCCACCGGTTCGCGTCTTTTTTTGTGTCGCAAAATGGCAACGTCAACATTTTGGCAACCGAACGCCAAAAGATACCATCGTTGCTAACCCACCGACTCTTAGGAGCATTGCATGGAGCAACTCATCGCCATCATCGAAAAGGGCCAGCCCTTTTTCAACGCGATCGCCCGCAACAAGTACCTCAAGGCGATCCGCGACGGCTTTATCTCCGTCATCCCCATCATCATCTTCTCGTCCATCTTCTGCCTGGTAGCCTCGGTCCCCAACATCTGGGGTTTCTACTGGCCCGATGACATCAACAACGCCCTGTGGAAGTGCTACAACTACTCCATGGGCATCCTGGCCATCGCCTGCGCCGCCACCACGGCCAAGCACTTCGCCGACGCCCAGAACCGCGATCTGCCCAAGAACAACCAGATCAACTTTATCTCGTGCATGTGCGCGGCCATCATCGGCTTCCTGCTCCTTTCGAGCGACACGATCGCCACGGACGCTGCCAGCGGCTTCAACACGACCTACCTTGGTTCCAAGGGCCTGCTGACCGCCTTTATCGCTGCGTTTGTGACCGGCATCATCTACAAGTTCTTTATCAAGCGCAACATCACCGTCAAGATGCCCGAGCAGGTTCCGCCCAACATCTCGCAGACCTTTAAGGACATCATCCCCTTCTCCGTCTGCATCACCGTCTTTTGGGTCTTTGACATCGCCTTCCGCGCTGCCTTTGGCTTCTGCTTTGCCCAGGGCGTCATCCAGGTGTTCCAGCCCCTGTTCACCGCCGCCGACGGCTATATCGGCCTCGCTGTGATCTACGGCGCTATGAGCCTCTTCTGGTTCGTCGGCGTCCACGGCCCCTCGATCGTCGAGCCCGCCATCGCCGCCGCTCTCGTTGCCAACATGACCGACAACCTGGCTGCATTCCAGGCCGGCGAGCACGCCACCGCCGTCCTGACGCAGGGAGCCCAGTACTTCGTCGTCTGCATGGGCGGCACCGGCGCCACGCTCGTCCTGGTCTTTATGTTCTGCTTCCTGGCCAAGTCTCAGGAGATGCGCGCCGTCGGTAAGGCAGCCATCGTCCCCGTGTGCTTTGCCGTCAACGAGCCGCTGCTGTTCGCCGCGCCTATCGTGCTCAACCCCGTCTTCTTTGTCCCGTTTGTTTTTGCCCCGATCGCCAACATCTGGATCCTCAAGATCTTTATCGACTTCTTGGGCATGAACGGCTTTATGTACACCCTGCCCTGGACCGTCCCCGGCCCCATCGGCACCATCATGGGCCTGGGCTTCCAGCCGCTCGCCTTTGTGATGCTCGCCATCATCCTAGTCATCGACTTTGCCCTGTACTACCCGTTCTTCCGTGCCTATGACGCCCAGAAGTGCGCCGAGGAGGCCGAGATCTCCCAGGAGGAGCTCGCCGCCAAGAACGCCGAGAAGGCCGCCAAGCTCAACGATGCCTTCCAGGGCAAGGCTGACGCCAAGAGCGTTGCCGCCGGTGCTGCTGCCGAGGCCGTGAAGGCCGACGCCCCCGCCGCTGCCGCAGCACCCGCTGCCGAGGCAACGTCCACCAGCGACCTCAACGGCAAGCGCGTACTCGTGCTCTGCCAGGGCGGTGGCACTTCGGGCCTGCTCGCCAACGCACTGGCCAAGGCTGCCAAGGAGCGCGGTATTAACCTCGAAACCGCTGCCGAGGCCTATGGCAACCACGTCGACATGCTCCCCGACTTTGACCTAGTCGTCCTGGCCCCGCAGGCCGCAAGCTACCTGGCCGACCTGCAGAAAGACTGCGAACGCGTGGGCAACAAGTGCGTCGCCTGCCGCGGTAAGCAGTACATTGAGCTCTCCCAGAACGGCGACAAGTCTCTCGCCTTCGTCTCCGAGCAGCTTTCGAAGTAAGTAACGCTCAGGGCCAGCCGACCATCCAAGACCGGCTGGCCCTTCGATTTAGACGATTGGATCATCATGTCCGTTAATCCTGCTAGCGTCACCAATCCGCCTGCGCAGTTTCCCGAGGACTTTGTCTTTGGCGGCGCCACTGCTGCCTACCAGGTAGAGGGCGAGACCCGCACTCACGGTAAGGGCAAGGTTGCCTGGGACGACTTTCTGGAAGCCCAAGGCCGTTTCTCCCCCGATCCCGCTTCGGACTTCTACAACCAGTACCCCGTCGATCTGGAGCTGTGCGAGGAGTTTGGCATCAACGGCATTCGCCTCTCCATTGCCTGGAGCCGCATCTTCCCCAACGGCACCGGCGAAATCAACCCCGAGGGCGTCCAGTTCTACCACGATCTCTTCGCCGAGTGCCATAAGCACCATGTTGAGCCGTTCGTCACGCTGCATCACTTTGACACGCCGCTTCCCCTCTTTGAGAAGGGCGACTTCCTCAACCGCGAGACCATCGATGCCTTTGTGGACTTTGCCACCTTCTGCTTTAAGGAGTACGCCGACCAGGTGACCTACTGGTTCACCTTTAACGAGATCTGGGCCGACGCCTCCAACACCTACATCGAGGGCACCTTCCCCGGCGGCGTCAAAGCTCATCTGGCCGAGGCCTTCCAGTGCGAGCACAACATGATGCTCGCCCACGCCAAGGCCGTGCTGGCCTTCCACAACGGCGGTTTTAAGGGCAAGATCGGCGTCATTCAATCGCTGGAGTTTAAGTATCCGCTCAACGAGAACGACCCCGCCGACATCAAGGCCGCCAACAACGAGCACGTGCTGCAGAACCAGTTTTTGCTCGACGCCACCTTCCGCGGCGACTATGCCCCCGACACCCTCGAGTGCGCCAACCGCCTGGCCGCCATCTCGGGCGGCACCATCGAGATCATGGACAAGGACCTCGAGATTATGCGCGAGGCCGCGCTCTACAACGACTACCTGGGTGTCAACAACTACCAGTGCCGTTTCCTCAAGGCTTACGACGGCGAGAACGACCTGCACCACAACGGTACGGGCGAGAAGGGCACCGGCCGCTGGCGCGTTAAGGGTATTGGTGAGCATGTGAACAAGCCCGGCATCCCCACCACCGACTGGGACTGGATCATCTATCCCGAGGGTCTGTTCGATCTGCTCGTCTACATTAAGCAGCGCTACCCCAACTACAAGCAGATTTTCATTACCGAAAACGGTATGGGCTACAAGGACCCCTACAAGAACGGCTTTGTGGACGACCAGCCGCGCATCGACTACATCGAGCAGCACCTGCGCTGGCTGCTTAAGGCCATGGAGGTGGGCGTCAACGTGGGCGGCTACTTCCTGTGGAGCCTGCAGGATCAGTTCTCCTGGACCAATGGCTACAACAAGCGCTACGGCTTCTTCTACGTAGACTTTGAAACCCAGAAGCGCACGCCCAAGGCAAGCGCCTACTGGTACAAGCACGTGGCGCAGACCCGTCGTCTGGACTAGTGGCTTGCAGTTGGCGTAATTGCCCTGCTCACATAACTTGTCCCCATTTCTCAGCCGGGGGCGGCACGTCACACGGCGCGCCGCCCCCGGCCTTTGTGTTTGGGCGGACCGGGAGCCGTTTGTCTCGATCTGTAACATCTGACCCGCGGTTTCGGCCCCAACTGTTACAGATCGAGATGAACGGGGTGGGCCGGGCCGAATTGTCTCGATCTGTAACACTAAACCCGGTTTTGGGCGTCTACCTGTTACAGATTGAGACAAACGTACCGGCCAATCCTCTCAATCTCAATCTATAACAGTTAGCCGGTTATTTCGCCCCCACCTGTTACAGATCGAGATGAATAGATTAGACCTAGCCGAAAAATCTCAACCTGTAACACGTAGCCGAGTTTTTCAGTCCTAGCTGTTACAGATCGAGACAAACAGGCCGAGCAAGCTACACCCGTAGGTCTTTCACGCTGGAGCATTCGACCAGCACGCCCGAAACAAGCGTACGGCTTCTGGAGCTCGGGGCTTCTAGGCACGCAACGACCTCGTCGGGCGCACGGACACCCAGTCCGCGGTGACGGAACTTCACCGACATATCCCGAAAACTCGATCCCCGGCTTAGCTTGCGCGCATTATCACAATAAACCCCCAACGATACACGGTCCTGCGGTTCAATGAGCCACAGGACCGCATGCCGTCGATCAGATAAAGATCGTCATATACAGAGGTAGATATATCCTATGCCCTTCAGCCCTGAGCTGTTTTGGGTGAAGAACTATCTCTTCTCCGACTCGTCGTTCGAATCGTCTGCCGAAATCGTCAAGCGAGATTGTTGAATACGATTTGGAAGATTTAACTTCAACAGGAGTGACCCGCGGTTTTCCAGCCGCGTCTTCAAAGCCGCGCGAAACAAGAAAATCAATTTCACGCGTTCTGGGCCGACTCCCCTCTGTTTTGGAAGGCTCCTGCCAGCTGTAATAAAAAAGCGAATGCCCCAGACTCTTAAGCTGCTGCGCCACGATGTTCTCGATTAGCATTCCTTTATTAATTGAAATTCTTCCAAATTGAATGTCTCTATGAACATCCATAAGGTCCGGACCATCATCAAACGCCAAGCTCACGAGCAATCCCGTGTCCGCCATATAGCATTTAAGCGAAGACGCGTCCTCGTGCAGGCGGTAACCCACGCTCGGATCACTGCATAAATAGCAACGGTTAATCAGTCGCGCATCCTCAAGCCAGATTAACGCCGACTCATATGTCTCAAAACGGGACCCCTTCTCCAAGCTGTCAAATTTGAACCGTTTATTTGCCGCAGATAATTGACCCGGAATATCGTCATAAACCGCCCGCGCACGTCTAGCGTCCGAACCTCCAAACTTGGCAATGTCCTCCCTGTACAGTGCGATAATCTGCCGTTTAACCCTGTCGCATCCTCTAAAATCATTCTCTGCCACAAAGGAGTCGACCGACTGAGGCATACCACCGACAAGCATATACTCATCAAATAATCTCATGCACGTCGCATGAACGCCGTCCGGAAGCGCGGTCCGAGATTCGCGCGCTTTACGGATCTCTTCTGCATAAAGATCTTTTCCGGTCGCCCAAAGATACTCCTCAAAATCGAGGGGCTCGAGAGGGATTCTTTCTTCCTCTGACGGTATGACAATGCTATCGACATTCTTTTTGATGGAGACAAGAGAGCCTGTCTCGATGTAATCAAATCTGCCGTCTTCTACAAGATGCTTTATGTATTCGCGCGCGATGGGAAACCGCTGCACTTCATCAAAAATGACCAGCGACTCTCTCGGTTCGAGGGCCTTACCATACTGCAGCTGAAGCATGCGTAAAAAAAGATCGACATCTTCACGATGGTTCAGAAATATATCGAGCGTGGCTTTGCTAGCAGCCGAAAAGTCAATGTACAGATAATCCTTGTATTCATTTTGCGCGAAGCACTTGACGAGCGTCGTTTTGCCAACGCGTCTTGCACCCTCAATAAGCACCGCAGTGCGCCCTTGCGAGCGTTCTTTCCACTCCTGCAGACGATCATATGCCTTCCGTTTAAACATAATCTCACCTCAGCATAATTTACGTGCTAGTTTACAAAAATACCGACCTTCAGATATTTCTAATAATACAAAAATACCGACCTTTAAATGAGCTTATAGCTACAAAAATACCGACCATTGCAATGGTCACAACAAACAATATCTCCGGCAACGCTCGCTAGCAAATGACCTGCGTGTGTTCCTCGATGGCAGCGCGGTCCTCGGCGGCAATATCCGGCTCGCACACCACGGCGTCCAAGCTGTCCAGGCGGCAGAAGGTGTAGAAGTCGCGTTTGCCGATCTTGCTGGAGTCGGCGATCAGATAGCGCGAGTCTGCCTTGCTAAAAGCGAGCTGCTGGATACGGCCCTCGTCCATGTTGGACGTAGACACGTCACCGTCCAAGATGCCGTTGGCGCCGATAAACGCCGCATCGATACCCAGCGCGCGCAAGGTATCCTCGGCCGTTGGTCCCACAAAAGCGGCGGTGCGGCGACGGTACATACCGCCCACGAGGCACAGCTCGCAGTCTTCGCGCGCCTCGAGCAGGTTAAACACCGAAAGCGAATTGGTCACAATGCGCAGGCGAAACGTCGGCAGCATCGAGGCCATCTGCTCAACCGTGGTGCCCGTGCCCAAAAAGATGGTCGAGCCCTCCTCGATAAGCTCCACAGCACGGCGCGCAATCTGCAGCTTTTCCTCGGCATGCTTAGTGCGCTTTTCGCTGTGCGAATACTCATGGCGCAACATAGCGTGGGGACGGCCCTGTGCACTGCGGGCTCCGCCATGCACGCGCTCGATCTCGCCTAGGCTCGCAAGTTCTTCGAGGTCGCGGCGAATCGTCATGTCCGAAACGCCCAGCGCATCCGAAATCTCTTTGACCGAGACCGTGCCCTGCTCCTCGAGCAGCTGACGAACCTTATCCTGTCGCTCTGCCTTAATCACGATGAATCCTCGCCGTTCTTTGCGCGCATATCATTCAAACAGTAACGAACAAATTATATCAGACTCGTACGCGTCAAAAATGAACGCCCGAATAGCTCCAATCATCACTTTTTTGAGAAAAATACCCCCAGCTTTAGTGGGGTGTAGTGATAATCTCGCCTGTTCGCGCTACAGTTTGTCGGAAATACCTCGATGTTAGGAACCAAATGATCACTTCCGAGCTTTTCGGCACCGCGCCGTGCGGTACCCCCGTTCATCGTTACACCCTCGACGGGCCCGAGATCTGCGTTCGCATTATGGACTATGGCGCCACGGTGCTTGGTATCGATGTGCCCGACATTCCCGGCAACGTGCGCGATGTGGTGCTGGGCTTCGATAAGCTCGAGGATTACTTTGACAACCCCGCCTGCTTTGGCGCGACCATCGGCCCTGTGGCAAACCGCACCGCTGGCGCCACGATCGCCATCGACGGCACGAACTGGCATATGCCCGCCAACGAGGGCGCCAACAACCTGCACAGCGACCTTGAGCACGGCCTGCACAAACGTGTGTGGGATGTTGAGCTCGACGAGGTCCATAACGCCGTGCGCATGACCACCTCGCTTAAGGACGGCGAGCTGGGCCTGCCCGGCAACCGAACCTTTACGGCCGTGTTTACCGTTACGCGCACCGGCGTCTTCCGCATCGATTATGGCTGCGAGAGCGACCGCGCCACCTACGTGTCCATGACCAACCACACGTACTTTAACCTTGCAGGCCATAACGCCGGCATGGACTGCGAACATTTCTTTGTCGCCAACGCCGCCCACTACCTGCCCATTAACGAGCAGAACATCCCCACCGGCGAGATTGCTCCGGTCGAGGGAACACCGTTTGACTTTCGCGAGCTTCGCCCCGTCGCACCCGGCATGGAGGCCGACGACCCGCAGATCAAGCAGGCCCGTGGCTACGATCACTGCCTGTGCATCGATGGCTATCAGTACGGCCGCAACCTGCGCCGCGCGATGCACGTTGAGGAGATGTGGACCGGTCGCGAGCTGGACTACTACACCACCGCACCGGGCGTGCAGCTCTACACCGGCAATTGGCTGGGCGACGAGCACGCCAAGGACGATGCCAACTATAGCTGGGGCGCCGGCTTTGCCCTCGAGGCAGAGATGTACCCCGACACGCCGCACCAGCCGCTGTTCCCGCAGGGCATTGTGGGCCCGGGTCACCCCTACAGCAATGTGATCGAGTACCACTTTATGAGGCACTAAGCCCATAACGCAACATATCGCACAGCAGCGCCCGCCGGCACCGCCGACGGGCGCTTTGCTACCTAGTCATTGGGGACGTTCTTAAATGACTAGCTGGATGGGATCGGGGTTGGAGCTGGGGAGGTAGCGGATTTCTAGTTCTATGCCGAGCGCTTGCAGCTCTTTGAGGGCAGCGACGTCTGCATCGTCTATGGCGACTGCGGGTGTTGCGGGACGCTTTCCCTCCCCTGCCTGCATATGGCCAATGCTGATCTTGGTTATTGGCACACCACCCTTAACCAGCGCGAGCGCATCGGCGGGTGAGGCCACCATAATCAGGATCCATTGACGTGGCGTTGCGGTATGAATGATGTCGATGGTCCTTTGCACCGAGAAAAACCGCGTCCACACGCCCTCGGGCGCCGCGACCCTCATAGGCGCCCACTTGCGCGAATCCGCCGCAATCTCGTCGTTAACGATCAGGACGAGGTTGGAACCCACGGCTTCGTTCCACAGCCCAACGTCTTGCCCGTAAATGAAACGGTCGTCGATGCGTGTGAGAAGAATCTTGGGTTGAGCCATCGCTGCCCCATTCTGTTTGAGACCCGTAAGAGCAAGACATCGCGTCTCCAATATTAGTGCATTTAAAGTGAGAAAAGCCGTCAGAGCCCTTGCGCGGACGTGCGATGTCCCGTATCATAGACAGCCGTTGACGCCTCAGTTGCGTCATCACATGGCCGCCAGCGTAGCTCAGTTGGTAGAGCACCGCTCTCGTAAAGCGGGGGTCACCGGTTCGAGCCCGGTCGCTGGCTCCATTACACAAGATAGCCGCCTTCGGGCGGCTTTTTTGTTGCCGATTTTGAGTGCGTGCGCGCCAATCCAAACATCGCCACGTCAACGGCGGCCCACTCGGTGGACTTCGGGTTTAATGCTTAGGGGCGGGGATTTACCAAAGTGAAATCTTAATGAAAAGAAACCCAGCTGCAACAATTGCCATGGTGAGGGCTCAAATTGGCCATATAGATCTAAAATAGTCACAATATACAAATGTCGAGAGATATTGGCGATATAGATGAAAAGAACTAAGGGTTTTCTTTTGCTGGTATTGATGCTGCTCGGACTGTTCTGCCTGAGTGGCCCTTCTTGGGCCAAGGCTGCCTGTCCTGAAGGTGAGCCTTAGCAGTCTTATACGGGCAGCCTGCTGATAACTGCTAAGGAGGGCGATGCCGACTCTCAGTCTGGGGTAAATCCCCTTGCCACTTTTGAGGGGGACGGCGGAACGGTCAAGCTTGACCATATTGGTAGCGGGATTTTGAGGTGGCAAGTTCTTCCGGACAAAATTGCGAACGATCCCTTCTCTTTTGCTGGAACGATTTATCTATACAAGGTTGTGAGCGGAAAACAAAAATACGTCGATTGCTATCCGACAAACGGGTCTGGAATTGCATTCACCGGCATTTCGGGGCAGATTGATACACATGTACGAAAGGGAACCTAAGTGGTGCGTTGGGTTGGAGCTGCTGCAGGTCCGATACGGATTGCGGTCTTGCGCCCCGATGTCCAAATAGGTTTCTCTCTCTAGACGGGAAGTTGCTCATGGACGCCATATATGACGGAGATGACTGGGTCGATCATTATACTTGGCGCCTGGTCGGCTCGAACGACAATGGGGATGTGGTGTTTGATGGACTATGTCCAAAGCATCTCCATCCTTTTGTCTCGTCGTTAATTGAGAGTTCCGCTCGTGTTGCCCCCTACAGCTCGGCATCGCTTCATGATACGGACGTTTTGAAGACCATAAGGGAATCAATTGACGATGGCACGATGAGCGGCCCGCTGTTTTCTCGGCTTGTGGGGCTAGATGAGATTGGCTCGAAACGACTGCTTGCGGGCGAAAAAGTGGAACTCACTTATCGGTCGATGATTTCAATCCTGCGGCTAGCCGATGTTCTTCGCAAATAAATGAGGCTTCCCTATTCAAAAACAGAAAACCCCGCCAAACGTGATTTCCCTAGGGAAAACCCGTTTGGCGGGGTCCTAGCGTGATTTCCCTAGGGGAATCACGCCATCAGACGAACAGCTCAGCCGAGCAGCTCGCTACTCCTCCCAGTAGGCGTCGGCAAGCAACTTAAAGCAGATCTTCTTGACCGGCTGTGCGCCATCTCCCGGGAACTCGAGCGTGGGCATGTGGGGCTCGCCGGCAACGAACAGCGCGAATTTGTCGTCGGCAAGATCGCCGGCGATCGAGGCGTCGGAATCGACCAGGTCGTAGTCGTCCTTCTCGTCAAACTCCTGGACCAGCGTCAGGCTGCCCGTGGCAACCTTAAAGGCCTCACGACCCTCGACGTCAATCTGCAAGTCGTGATAGCGCTGATGCGTCTCGTAGTGAGCCTCGGCCTCGGGACGCGTCGTGGGAGCCATGACGTTCGCAAAGACCTTGTCGCCCAGAATCGGATGGCTGCCGACCTCGAGCTGTGCCGGGTCGTTCTCCTCGAGCCAGTCGATCAGCACGTCGAGGCCCTTGAGCATTCCGCGGTATTCCTCGATATCGCCCAATGCACCGTAAATCATCTAAATCCCCTCTCGGATCGTTTATTTGGCAGCTACTCGGTAAATGCATTACCGACGCTGTTGCCACCCACATACGCCTCGACCAGGGTAAGGTCGGGATTGAACACGACAAACTCGGCGTCGCGCCCCGGCATAATGCTACCGCACTTGTCGTCGACTCTAACCACAAGCAAGCAACCGATGCCGGGGGCGGCGCACAAGCTCCTACAGCTCGGTCACGACAACGCCGTTGTAAACCTCGTCCCAACGATCCATAACCAAGTGGCCAGTCATGGGATCCATGGCATTGAGCTTGCCGCAGGTGTTGGCAGTACGCAGCACCGTCTCGTCGTCCGCGCCAGCAGCAATGGCATGCGCGAAGCCAGCGATAGTGGAGTCACCAGAGCCCGTGGCGTTAACGGCAGGGATATCGGGCGTCTTTGCGCGGAACGCACGGCCATTGTGGAAGCCAACGGAGCCGGCAGCGCCCATGGACACGACGACCCAGGGGATATCGGAGAAGCGGGCATCAGAGGCGAGCGCGGCGCGGAGCTCGTCCACATCGTCGGTGGTAAAGCTCGTACCCAAAAGGCCGTTGATCTCGGTCAGGTTAGGCTTGACCAGCTCGGGCTTAATTTCGGACTTAAGGGCGGCCTCGAGCGAAGCACCCGAGGTATCGAGCAACACCTTGGCACCGGCGTTCTCGGCAATGCCCGTGATCTTGGCATAGTAGTCTGCCTCGACACCGCGGGGCAGCGAACCCGAGATGGTGACGACGTCGGCCTTGCTCGCAAGCTCGGTAAACTTGGCGGTAAAGGCATCGAGCTCCTCGGGGGCAATTGTCGGGCCGCTCTCGAGCAGCTCGGTCTGGTTGCCGGCATGAAGGATATTGAGGCAGATGCGGGTCTCGCCCTTGATGGGCACAAAGTCGTTGTTAATACCGTTGGCGTCCATGAGCTCAGCCATGTAAGCGCCCATGTGGCCGCCGAGCAGACCGGTTGCCACGACGTCGTCGCCCAGCTGACCCAGTACACGGGCCACGTTGAGACCCTTGCCGCCGGCGGTCTTTTCGGGCGTCACACGGTTAACGTCGTCGATAATGAGCTCATCGAGCTGATAGCGTGTATCGACGGACGGGTTCATCGTAACGGTGAGGATCATTTTTAGCTCCTTATCTCGCAGGCTCCTTGTGCCTCGCGATACGAGTCGACAAAACGGAATTACAGAATCTCAATCGTGAACGAGCGAACGATGGTCTCCTTGGGCTTGGCGACAAGGCAGCCACGCTTATGCTCAAGCACGTCGTCCTCATCGGAGCAGGTCGAAAGGCCGCCCCAAGGCTCAACTGCCACAAAATCACCCTCGGGCTTGCTCCACACAATGAGATATGGGAAGCCCTCAAAGCTCAGGCGAACGCCCTTGTCCTCGCCCTTTTTGGAAAGCGTGACCTGGCGGCTCTCGAGCACGTCAAAGATGGTCTCCGCAAAATCGAAGAGCTCGTGCGACAGGGGCAGCGTCTTTCCCACCATGGGGTTCTTGGAGCGCTTGTCCACGTCAATCAAGCCAGTCGAAGGGACAGCGGTGCAAAGCTCTGCAGCCTCTTCTTTCTCAAAGCGCAACTCGTAGTCCGTATAGGCCTCGCCCTCATCGAGCGGGCACCTAAAGCCGGGATGCCCACCGATAAAGAACGGCATGTCCTCGGTGCCCTCGTTGGTAACCTCATAGGAGACACGCACGGCGGCGTCCTCGAGCGTATAGCGGGCGACGAGCCTAAACGGATACGGATAATCGCTCAGCAGCGCGGCGTTATCCTCCGAAGCCAGGCACATAGCCAACTCGTTCTCGCCTTGGCTCAGCAGCTTCCACTCCTGCTTGCGCGCAAAGCCGTGGCGAGCGAGCTTTACATGATGCCCGGCAAACGTCATGGCGCTGTTGTCGCGCAAGCCTCCGCAAATCGGGAAGCAAATCGGCGCCTGGCCGGACCACACGGTGGGATCACCCTGCCACAAGTACTCGCGACCTCCGGCCTCAATCGAGGTAAACGAGCCACCAGCCGTGGAAACCTTAATAGAAATCGAATCGTTGGAGAGAGCGTATTCCATTACCCATCCTTTCGAACAACTGCTTTATTTCACGCAAGCGCCCGTTTCAATCCTAACCATAGAACAAACCCGCACGCTCATCGATGCGTCCGGTATCCCGGCCATGTAACGGGGTACCATACAGACATTGATGCAATTACAGCTGAAAGGCCTTCTTATGCGAACCATCATTCTTTATGCCTCACGCCACCACGGCAATACGAAAAAGCTCGTGGACGCCATCGTCGAGGCGCACCCCGAAATCGATACCCTCGACGTGAAAACACTCGGCAAAAACGAGTATCCCAACCTGCACGAATACCATCTGATTGGTGTCGCCACGGGCATCTATTACTCCGAGATCGACAAGGACATGGCACGCGTGCTCACTAACGTGTTGCAGCCGCAGGACAAGGTGTTTGGCCTTATGACCTACGGTGGCAAAAACAAGTGGTACGGCAAGGATATCGATGGCATCTGCCGCATGAGGCAGGCCATCTTTATGGGTGTCTACGGCTGCCCCGGCTTTGATACGTGGGGGCCGTTCAAACTCACCGGCGGTGTCCAAAAGGGGCACCCGACCGCTGAGGAAATTAAGGGTGCCGTCGACTTCTTCGACAAGATCGAAGACGAGTATGGAGACATCATCGTCGAAGAGTACGCCAAGCGCGAGAAGCGCCTAGCATACGAGAAGGAGCATCCTGCAGGAGGCCTGGTGGCCGGCGTTAAGCGTACGGCAAAGAAAATCGCTAGCAAGCTGTAGCTGTAAAGGTGCTTTTGAGCGTTTAACCCGTACGGCGGGTCCGAGCAGATTCGGGCCCGCCGTCTTTTTCTTTCGTTACTCGGTAAAGGCGTTGCCGACGCTCTGGCCGCCAACATACGTCTCGACGAGGGTGAGCTCATGGTCGAACACGACAAAGTCGGCGTCGCGACCCGGCATGATGCTGCCGCACTTATCCTCGATGTGCGCGGAGCGTGCCGGCACCTCGGTTGCCATGCGAATGGCGATATCGGCGCTGGCGATGCCCCAGTCGACGATGTTCTTGACGCCCTGGGCAAGCGTGAGCACCGAACCGGCAATGCTCTTGCCATCGGCGAGCCAGCACAGGTTGTCCTTCATGATGACGTCCATGCCGCCGCTGGTGTAGCTGCCCTCGGGCATGCCGCCGCAGCCCAGGCAGTCGGTGATGAGTACCGTGTGCTGCCAGCCCTTGGCCTGCAGCAGCGCCTTGATGGCGGCAGGGTTTACGTGCTTGCCGTCACAGATGATCTCGGCGTAGGTCTCGGGCGTGGACATGGCTGCACCCACGACACCGGGCTCACGGTGATGCAGCCCGCGCTGGCCGTTATAGGTATGCGTAAAGCAGCTGGCACCGGCGTTGATGGCGGCGATGCACTCATCGTAGGTGGCGTCGGAGTGACCGATGCTGGTCACCACACCCTTGGCGTTCAGAGCAGCCGCATAAGCAGCGGCGCCGTCGCGCTCGGCCGCCATGGCGCTCTTAACGATGCGACCGCCCGCAGCCTCCTGCCACTGATCAAAGACCTCCTCGGAGGGATCGATAAGATAAGCGGGGTTCTGCGCGCCCACGTGCTTCATGGTAAAGAAGGGGCCCTCCAGGTAGATGCCCTGAATGCGAGCACCGCAGAAGTCGGGGCCGCGACCCTCGTCCGCCTGAGCGATGGCGGCGCAGGCGTCCTTGATCTGCTCGACGCCATCGGTGAACGTCGTGGGTAGCCAGCTGGTGGTACCGCGACGGGCGAGCTCAGTCGAGCTGATATCGATACCCTCGGGGTCGTTATCGGTAGTTGAGTGGTTGTAGAAGCCATGGATGTGGGTATCGACCATACCCGGTGCGATCCACGATCCCGTGTAGTCCTTGATCTCGCAAGAGGGCTCGTCGGCCTGCCAGGCGCCAAAGACGCCATCCTCGACCATAAGATAGCCGCCCAGCTGCGGACCTGCCGGCAAGAAGAACTTGTCAGCCTTAATTGCGTACGTGCTCATATGCACTCCTTGCTTCTAAAGCAGTTGACTGTGGTGATGCTTATACCCGGTCCAAGTGAAAACAAAAAGCGCCCGCCCGCCGTTATGAGCGGACGGGCGCCCTTACAGGGGGGACGCGATTAAGCGGTGAAGGGGTGAATCGTCACGCCCTTAACCACGCGGTTGACCGTGCCGGTGGGGCTCGGCGTATCGGGCGTGTTGCCCACGCGCACGGAGTTGAGCAGGCTGATGGCCTGGGCAAACATCACGAACGGCAGGGCAAGGTAGCCCTCGGGGAGTACCTCATAGCCCTTAAAGGTGAAGGACTCGCCCTCGTAGACGGTAGCGCCATCCTGCTGAACGGCAACGGTGTGCTGAGCGATCTCGTCGCCACCGATCTCGTTGAGGATGTCGATATCGTACTGACGGGTGTAGGCATCGTTGTTGACGAACACGAACACGAGGGTCTTGTCGTCGACGAAGGACTTGGGTCCGTGACGATAACCCATAGAGGTGTCGTAGGAAGTAGCGACCAGACCGTGAGCGAGCTCGAGGATCTTGAGCTGGCTCTCCTGGGCAAGGCCACCGAAGGAGCCGGAACCCAAGTAGGTCACGCGGTTGAAGTCGCCAGCCAGGTAATCGGCAACCTCGGACTCGCGAGCGATGACCTCCTCGCCCATCTTGGCGATGGTCTCGACCCACTCGGCCTTCTGCTCGTCGGAAGCCTCGTCAAAGATGAGGGTAGAGAGCAGGGTCATGCAGGTGTAGGAACCGGTCATGGCGAAGCCCTTGTCGTTGGCGCGCGGGATGAGCAGCGTCAGCGCATTGGGGTCATCAGCGGACTCGACAGCGAGCTTGCCCTCGGGAGCGCAGGTGATGTTGAGGAACTTGACGTTGTGGACGAGCTCCTTGGCAACGGCGACGGCGGCAAGGCTCTCGGGGCTGTTGCCAGAGCGGGCAAAGGAAACCACGAGCGTGGGATCCTCGGCGCGCAGGAAGTCGCGCGGGGCGCTCACGATATCGGTCGTGGCGATGGGCTTAAAGTCGTAGAGATCAGTGTTGCCAGCGTGACGCAGGTACGGGGCGCAGGTATCGCCAACATAGTCGGACGTACCGGCACCGGTGAAGACAACGGACAGACGGCCCTCGCCCATAGCGCGAGCCTCAGCCAGAAAGGCCTCGATGGCCTCCTTGTTCTCGCGATAGATGTTGAGCGTATCACGCCAAAGCTCGGGCTGCTGAGCAATCTCGGCCGTGGTGATCTGGGCGCCGAGCTCGGTGAGCTCCTCGACACTCTTCTCGAACATTTCTAATACCTCTCTCTAGAAGTAATCCTCTGACGTGCAATTATACACTTCGGTTGGTTATCTGGTAGTAACCAGTTAAATACAAAGAATCATCATATGGAAACGGTGCAGACACTAATCGCTACGCTGGTGGTAAACCTTGTATTTAAACTGATCGGCACGAGCAACCGAGAGCGTATACTCCACAACCTCGTTTGACTCGTTATACGTAGTCCTAACCAAATCGAGCACAGGCGAGCCCTCGACGATTTCCAAAAGGTGGGCATCGGTGGGACGGGCTATGCTCGCATAGAACTCCTCTTCGGCCACGCGTATTTTTTGCTGAAAGTCTTGCTCAATCACATCGTAAAGCGGCTTACGCTCCAGCAGCGGTCGCTTTAGGGACAGAAATTGACGAACCGGTAGATAGCTACGTTCGACCATCATGGGCATGTTGTCGGCAGAACGAAGGCGCTTGAGCTTAAAAATGCGATCACCGATACGTAATCCCATATGCTCGGCCAGATTCTTATCGGCCTCCATCTCGCAAAAATCGAGAATCGTGGTCTCGGGGTCGCGACCCATCGCGCGCATCTGCTCGGTAAAGCTGTAGGACTGCATAAGATTGGTTGCCTTTGCCGAACGGTCGGTCACAAAGGTACCGCGACCGTGCTGCCGAACCACCAGTCCTAAACGCTCCAGTTCCTGCAGAGCCAGGCGTACCGTAGTGCGCGAGAGACCATAGCGCTCCGAAAGTTCGCGCTCGGAAGGAATCATGTCACCGGCGCGATATTCATGGTCAATCTTTTCGGTCAGAATATCGACCAGCTGATCGTACAGCGGTTGCTTGCGCGCTCCGATCGCCATCCTATCCTCCCTTTTGCTCAAACTAGGCTACTACCTTGGGTGTTTAGCATTATCTGTCTGCCACACCCGAATCATCAAGAAAACAAAAGCCGCGCGCTCTTTCGAGCACGCGGCTTTTAACATACACATGGCTTAAGGGGTCGGGGTGTGAGCCGCGTAGGGACACACCCCTCAAGCTAGAGCCTTACCAGATGCTCGGCCAGAGACCAAGCGGGCCAGCGCCCAGGATGCCAAGGACGAAGAGCAGGAGAATGCCCTTGGTCGGGGTCCAGCTGTGCTTAGCGAACATGTAGTAAAGCAGCAGCGTAAGCATAAGCGGGACGAGCTTCGGGACGATGGTGTTGAGGGTGTCGGCAACAGAGAAGTTGACCGGATCCTCGGTAACGGTGCCGTAGGTAACGGACTCCATGCCGTTGCCCAGATCGGTGACGCCGCACTCGACAGCGTTGCCGTCGGCATCGGAAGCGGTGAGGGCGTTGCCGTCCTCATCGGTCATGGCGATGGTACCGGCCTCAGCGGTCTCGGTATCGATGCCCTCCATACCGGTGAAGTTCTCGGCCTCCTTCTCGGAGACGATCACGGTAGTAGCGGAGAGGCCACGGGTGGTGCCGTTAGGGATCTGGAGGTTGATCTGGGTGCCACCCATGGTGACGACCAGGCAACCGACGACGAAGACGCCCATGATGGAAGCGGCACGCGTGAAGGCCTGCATGTTGGCGGTCAGAGCGTCAATAGCGCTGGTGCCAAGCTTGTAGGACCAGTTCATGAGCCAGAAGCGCAGAGCAAACTGGACGACGTTGAAGATCACCAGGAAGATGATCGGCGCAGCGGCGTTGCCGTTGATGGCCATGTTGGAGGTGATGCCGGCCGTGATAGGCACGAGCGTCAGCCAGAACAGGGCGTCACCGATACCACCGAGCGGGCCCATTGCGGCGACGCGGACGGCGCGGATCGTGGGGATGTCAACCTTGTTCTGCTCGAGCGAAAGCACGATGCCCATAACAAAGGTGACGAGGAACGGGTGAGTATTGAAGAACTCCAGGTTGTGGCTCATGGAAGCCGCGAGGTCGTTCTTGTTGGTGTGGATCTTCTCCAGACCGGGGATGATGGAGTAGAGCCAGCCAGCGGCCTGCATACGCTCGTAGTTGAACGAGGCCTGCAGGAAGCAGGAGCGCCAAGCCATCTTGTTGAGGGTCTTCTGGTCGAGCTGCGGAGCAGGAGTGAGATCCTCGTAGTGCTCCGGGATCACATACTCATTAGATGCCATCTTCGAAGTCACCTCCGTCAGAAACAGCTGCACCCTTCAGCTCGGTCTGCTGCTGGAAGTCCCAGAAAGCGATGCCAAAGCCGATGAGAGCGAGGATGAGCAGAGCAGGGGTTGCCAGAGAATCGTTGGCAACGGTGATGAGCGCGAGGCCAAAGCCCATGAGGAAGAAGCCCCACATATCGCGGTTCATCATAACCTTGAGCAGGACGGCGAAGCCGACGAAGCGCATCATGCCGCCTGCAGCGGAGAGACCGGTCTGCAGCCAAGTCGGGATGGCGGAAGCGATGGTCTGACCGATGGTGGCGCCAGCGATGAAGAACAGGGTGACGACGACAGCGAAGATCAGGCCGAGCAGAGCCATGGCGAAGTAGTTCAGACGCTCGATACCCTTGGTGTCAGCGTTGTGAGCCATGTTGTCCGCGGAGGACATGAGCGGCGACATAAGCGTGAAGACCAGGGTAACGCCGAGCTGACCAAGCAGAGCGAACGGAATGGCAAGGCCGACTGCCGCGTTGGGCTCGAGGCCCGTAGCGATAGCGAGAATGGCTGCCATGATGCCGCCGATAACAGCGTTAGGCGGCTGAGCACCTCCGATCGGCATGTTGCCGATCGTCATGAGCTGATAAGTACCACCCACGAGAAGACCGGTGTTGAGGTCGCCAAGGATAAGACCGATGACGGCGCCGGTGACGATGGGCTGATAGAGAGACTCGAGGAAGTTAAACTGGTCGATTGCCGCGACAAACGTGACGATGAAGACCAGAGCGACCTGGAAGATCGTGTATTCCATCTTGCTCCTCCTTTCAAAATGTATGTACGCACTTTGGATTTCACGTACAGAATGTCAGGGTTTCACTCCTGACAACGTGGATCACGAGGATTACGAGAAGAGCTTGCTCGTGTCCTCAACAGGCGTGCTCGGAACGCGCCTGATCTCCAACTCCACCCCCAATTCCTGCAGCTCTTTAAACGCAGCGACATCCTCGTCGTTAACTGCGACGGAGGTGGCGACTTGGCGCTTTCCTTCCGACATGTGCATGTTGCCGATGTTTACCTTCTTTATAGGCACACCGCCCTTGACGAGCGTAAGCACGTCTTCCGGTGTTTCGGCCACGATGAAGATCTTCTGGCGCGGGCTCGCCTTGCCGATGACGTCGATGGTCTTCTGCAGGGAGAAGAAACGCGTAGCGACGCCGGTGGGAGCGGCCATCTTCATGAGGTTCTGACGCATGGTGTTGGTCGACACGTCGTCGTTGGCGACGAGGATGAGGTTGGAGCCCAGGGTGGAGTTCCACTGGGTAGCGACCTGACCATGGACCAGTCGGTTATCGATGCGGGTAAGAAGAATGTTGGGTTCTGCCATGTTGATCAGCTTCCTTTCGTTATTTGCTGACGACAGTTACTTGATCTCCTGAATCGCGTAACGCGAAACATCTACGACGGCTCCGGATCGGACTTTGATCTGGACCTTTTCGCCTTCGATGCCTTTGACGGTTCCGTAGATACCGCCGGCGAAAAGAACCTCCTGACCCGGCTTGAGCTCGGTGTGCAGCTCCTTGAAGTACTTCTGCTTCTTCTTCATGTTGATTTGCGACCAGATGGTGTAAATCAAACCCATGATGGCAAGCAGACCCAAAAGAGCGACCGAAGAGCTCAGGACGTTGGCTCCGAAATCGGCCATTAGATGCCGTCCTCGTCGCCGAAGATATCTTCCTCGTCGGAGCCGGCAACGGATGCGACCGTCTGGGCGGTGATGCCCGTCTGACCAACGGTCACGGCCTTCTCGCCAAGCTCGGCGAGCGTAGCATTGCCGCGAAGGAACAGAAGCTCAATAACCATGGGAAGGTTGGTGCCAGTCAGAACCTCGACGTTGTCGACATCCTGGGCAATCATCATCGACTGGTTGAACGGGGTGCCACCAAGCAGGTCGGTAAAGACGAGCACGCCATCGCACTCCTCGCGCATGGCGGTAATAGCGGCGCGGAGATCCTCACCGTAGGATGCAGCCTGGTCGCCCTCAAAAGGAACGACAGTAAAAGCGGGCTGGTCGCCGGCAACCATAGCGATAGCGCTTGCGAGGCCAGGTGCGAACTGTCCATGACCGGTAAGAATAAAGCCAACCATTCAAATTTCCCTTCCGAAGGTGTGTACGATACGAGTCCGATGTTTTCGGAAGCCAGCGGGCAGGTGCCCTTAAAGCTTCTTGGAAAGCGTTCTTTAAGACCAGTGGTCTCTCAACTGGTAGTAACCACGTGACGTGTTGTTGCCACTATATCACCACAGAAGAGGTCGCTTTCGCTGATTCACACAGTAAAACGTTTTTGCGCCGTTCACGGCGAAAAATCGACCGTTTACCGCTCGTTAACACTTCTACCTGCGGTTTTGTAATCGTTTTGAAATGCCTTGGCCAAAGATCGGAACTTTTTTCGTGTCTAAACAACGCAGGGTGGCTAAAAATGGCGTGAAGAAAAAATGCAGGTCATTGTGAAGATTTGTGAATTGGTCTTTTTGACTTAATACCAGTTAGAACCAGTTTCGATATTATCGGTGAACGGTAGTTTTTGACCGTTCACCGGTTATTTGCAATCGTTTACGGCCGTTTTCCCGGATGAATTGAGGATGCCCGATGAAGCACTTGCGCGGTTGCAGGATATTTCGATACTCGTCCATCCCCCGCGCGCCAAGCTCCCACTCCCTGAATGTGCCATAAGCTCTCGCTATTCGTCGTACAAATATTACTTACTCTATTATGTAATTGTTTATCGTTTGTCGTTAAGCATGTTATAAGATACAAGTATCATCCAAGACATTGGTTGGAGGAGCTATGATCCGCTGGAACGTATCCAAATCGAATGAAGCCATCGACCGTGAACAGGCAATAGCCAAACTGAGGAAGCTCACTCGCTACTGCAAATGGGGCACAATCTGCACCATCGTGGCGCTCGCTCTGGCACTCCTCGCAGTCATTGCAATCGAAGATCTAGTCATATTGCCTAGCCTCTCCCAAGGGTTCTGTCTCCAATCCGTAGAGCTTGAGGCTAGCGAAGGGCCAATTCTCGCTCTCGTCGGCACCAATGAACAGACTCCTCTTATGCTTGTCGCGCACGACGGTCATACTGCCATAGGGAGCGGCATGATGGCATGCCTCGCGCTTGCCATCGCGCTAAGCGCATACAGGTTTTTCTCCGCCATTGAAAAGGCGGGCAGGCCCTTTGACCTCGAATGCATTCGCATACTACGTCAAATAGGACATTTGTTCCTTATCGGCGGCGCTGCCGTGAAACTTTTTGGTGCCATAGTCACAGGGCTGATACTCTCAGGATTTGGCGGCAGCTTTACGGATGCACTTGGCGGGCAGCATCTCGACCTCTCTATGCTCTTTGCAGGCCTAATTATTAGCCTGATTGCTAGCATCTTCCAGTACGGGTGTATCCTGCAAAAACAAGATGACGAGTTGCTCTAGGGGGAATCCATGATTATTCTGCGGCTCGACCGCATGCTTGCCGAACGCAAGATTTCATCCAAAGAGCTTGCTGAACGCGTGGGTATCTCCCAGGTCAATATGTCGCGTATCAAGACGGGCAAGGTTTCTGCCGTGCGCTTTTCAACTCTTGACGCGATATGCCGGGCACTCGACTGCCAACCGGGCGATGTTCTGGAATACATACCTGACGATGAAGCCGATAGCCTCTTTGGGCTTAAAGATGAATAGCCATAATTAAGCCGCCAATCACGCCCTCAACGCAATAAGCCCGCTAGAACGACATCCGTTCTAGCGGGCTTAATCAGATATATCAGCTTCGCGCTCGGTAGCTCGGGCAAATCTTACGCAAACAGGCCGTAGATGCTGATGTTGGCCTTGGCGTACAGGCCGTTGGCATACTCGGTCCACTTGGAGCTGGCGCTCGAAGCCTGCGAAGAATACTGCTGGTAAGCAGTGTAATAGGCAGTCATGGCCTGCTTATAGGTGGCGCTATCGGCGGTAAAGGCATCGTCGGCGAAGGCCTTAGCATAGGTGCTGTCGGCGTCCTTCCAGGTGCCCTTCGAGCTATCCCACTCGTCGCCGGCAAGTTTGATGATGTAGTCGGCGTAGTCCTTGCTCGCGGTCTCCTCGTTGCCGTCAGCAGGCTCGGTCGGGGCGGTCGGCATGCTTGCAGAGCTATCGCCCACCTTCTTCTTGTAGAGCTTTTGCAGCGTCGCGGACTGACGGACGATCTGCTTGGCCTGGTCCTTGGACACGCCGTACTGCGTGGCCATGGTCTTGTAGTCCGAAGTGCCGATGGAATCCTCGGCGTACTTCTTCATCTCCTTAGAAGAGACGGTAATGCCCTCGTCCTCGGCAGCGTCGAGCAGGATCTTGTTGCGCACATAGGACAGGATGACGTCGGCAGAAGGAGCGGTGTAGTTGCCATCGCTATCCTTGACGGTATCGAGGCTGTACTGGCTCTCGATGGCCTCGCGCGCGGTGATGTCGCTCTTCTTGCCGTTGTAGCTGTAGCTCGCCACGGTCGAATCGAGCTGGTCCTCGGTCAGGGTCGCCGAGCCGACGCCCTTGCCGCCAAAACCACCGTTGCCAATAAAGAAGCCGACCACGGCAGCGATCACGACTGCAACTACAAAGGCGGCAATCATCGTCTTCTTGTGCTTGCAAGCGTGGTCGTCCACGTCGGAGTCGCTGTCCTCATCCTGCTCCTCGGGCATGAGGTTCTCGTCAGCGGCATCCGCGGCAATCCGAGCCTCCAGTCGGGCGTCCTCCTCCTCGGCCGTCGTGCCGGCGGCAATGTGCTCGGCAGACGTACCGGCGACCAGGTCGATCTTCTCGTCCTCGTCACCGTCGGGTCCTTCGCCGCGCTCGATGATCTGGATGCCGTCGATCTCGTCCTTCTTTTGAATCAGACCCATATCGGTTACTCCTTGTTAGGAAACATAGTCCCCAATAGAATACGCCCGACAGAGCGCCGGGCGTATTGATTCTTAGGTTATACGCAAACACTTAAGTACTATTTAGGCGTTTGCAGTGTGCATGCCTTAGGCCAGGTGCGCGATAACGGCATCGGCAAATGCCTGCGTACCCACAGCGCCCTCAACGGAGCCGGTCTGGGCACGACGCACGTCACCGGTAACCTGCTCGCCCTCGTCGAGCGTGGCAGAGACGGCGGCACGAATGCGATTGGCCGCGTCGTTCTCGCCTAGGTGATCGAGCATCATCGCGGCAGAGAGAATCTCGGCCGTGGGGTTGGCGATATCCTGACCAGCAATATCGGGAGCGGAGCCGTGCGTCGCCTCAAAGATGGCACAGTCGGCACCGATGTTGGAGCCGGGGGCCATCCCTAAGCCGCCCACCAGGCCGGCGCACAGGTCGCTCACGATGTCGCCGTACAGGTTGGGCAGCACCAGGACATCGAAGTCGTTGGGGTTCTGGACCAGGCCCATGCAGGTGGCGTCGACGATCTTGTCGTTGAACTCAATGTCGGGATAGTTGGCGGCCACCTCGCGCGCAACGCGCAGGAACAGGCCGTCGGTTGCCTTCATGATGTTGGCCTTGTGCAC
Source organism: Collinsella sp. TF11-5AC (assembly GCF_003436775.1). Lineage (NCBI taxonomy): Bacteria > Bacillati > Actinomycetota > Coriobacteriia > Coriobacteriales > Coriobacteriaceae > Collinsella > Collinsella sp. TF11-5AC. The sequence goes on along the minus strand of NZ_QSQO01000002.1, from coordinate 74,967 downwards.
GGCCGTCACCTTTTTGCGACCGCAACGGCGGGCGTACTCAAAGGCGTACTCCACAATGCGGCGGCTCTTGGCGATGGAGATGGGTTTGATCGAGATGGCGGAATCCGCGGCGAAGGTCTTCTGGCCCGAGCGCTCGACGAGCTGCGAAAGCTCCTCGACCTCGGCAGCGCCCTCATCGAACTCGATACCGGCGTAGAGGTCCTCGGTGTTCTCGCGCACGATGACCAGGTCGACGTCACGGAAGCGCGAGCCGTCGCCCGGCTGCGACAGGCAGGGGCGCACGCAGGCGTACAGATCGAAGTGCTTACGCAGAGCAACATTGACGCTGCGGAAACCCGTGCCGACCGGCGTGGTGATGGGCCCCTTGATGGCGACCTTAGTCTCGGCAACCGCATCGAGCACATGTTGGGGCAGCGGCGTGCCAAACTCGTCCATGACGCCGGCGCCGGCCTCCTGGACATTCCAGTTAATCTGGACACCGGTGGCCTCGACCACGCGGCGCATGGCCTGCGTAATCTCGGGACCGATACCGTCACCGGGAATCAGGACTACATCGTGCGCCATAATCTGTTACTCCTCGTCTTCGGCGTCGTCAGATTTTTTAACGCTAGCACGCTTCTTCTTTTTGGAGAGATCCAGGCCAAAACGTTTAACAAGCATTTCGCAAATCTCGCTCGAACGGGCCTTGAGATAGCTGCCCTTGCCGTTCTCGGCGTCGAACTTAAGGCGCAGTGCAAGCTTCTCGGCGACCTCGGCGTCGATCTCGCCCTGGCCAAACTCGTACAGGCAACCGAGCATGTCGCGATACTCGAGGTCGCCGTGGTAGCACTGGATGGCCTCGTCCAGGATGGGCCAAGCTTCGCGCGAACGCTCGACGCTCGTGGCGCCCCACACGCACAGCAGGCGGAAGGCGGCATAGCGCAGCGTGGAGGAGATCTCGTCGAACAGCGCGGTCTCGGCGCCCTCAAAGGCATCGCCCAGCTGCTCGGGGCAGGTGGTGGCGAGCGCCGCCAGGGCATCGAGGGCCTCCCAGCGGGTCTGCGCCTCGGGGCGGTCGAGCGCCTCGATCAGCGCGGGCACGCAGGGCACGACGCGCTGCGGATCGCGCTCGGCAAGCAGGTGCAGCACGCGGGCAGCAAACTGGCGGATGCGGCGCGTGGGGCAGCCGAGCTCCTTGACCAGGCGGTCGACGGCGTTCTCGTTCTCCTCTGCCAGCTGGAGCTGTGCCAGCTCCTCGTCGGTGAGCTGTTCGTCTTTGTTTTCTGCCATAGTTACCTCTTCTTACTATTTCTTAGCGTGCTTGCCAGCACCCTTGCTGTCATCGGTGACCGAGATGAGCTGTCGGTCGGCCGCGCCATTGCGACGCGCGCGGCGGCGTTCCTCAGCGTCGCCCGCGTCGGCGGCGGCGCGATGAGCCTTGTTGACGTTAAAGACCTCGTCGTGCTTGCGCCACGGACCGACGGACTCGCCAAAGCTCATCTTAAGACCGGCGATAAAGCCGCCGAGCCAGCCGATCGGCGCAAACTGCACCAGCGGGAACAGCGAGAACACCCAGGTCAGCAGGACGACTGCCGCCGCTCCTGCAAAGTTGGCAATCCAGTAGTCGCGCTTGGTGATCACGCGCTTTTCGCACGCCCACTGGCCGCACAAAAAGCCAATGTAGATCGCAAAGAGAAAGAGCACCAGCGCTAGTACCACGAACGTCCAGCTCATGGGCGCTACTCCCCGTGATGGTGGCCGCAGCAGCACTCATGGCCGTCGTCATGGCCGTGGCCGCCGCAGCACTCGTGGTCCTCGCCGTGGTGGTGGCCGCAACCGCACTCATGGTCGTCGCCGTGCTCGCCGCAACCGCAGCCGTCCTCGTGAGCGCCATGCTCCTCAGGACGATACTGCGACCAGTCCAGACCGGCGGCGATGGCGTCGGCCTCCTCCTTATAGAGGACCGTGATGGCCTGGGTGCCCAGCTTGGCACCACCGATGGCGTCGAGCATATCGTAGAGCGTAAAGGCCACGTCGGCGCCGGGCAGCGCAAGCTCGCGGTCGTCGGCATAGGCGAGCGCCAAGCGCAGGTCCTTAATGAAGTGCTCGACCATAAAGCCGGGCTTGTAGTCGCCGTCGAGCGCCTTGGGAGCCAGGCTCTCCATGGCGCCGGACTTGCCGGTACCGCCCAGGATCATCTGACGGGTCTTCTCCAGGTCAAGGCCGCTCAGCTCGGCAAATGCCATGGCGTCTGCCATGCCGACCATGCAGGCGCCCAGCGACACCTGGTTGGCGAGCTTGGCAGCCTGGCCCTTGCCGGCGCCGTCGAAGCAGCAGATGTTGGCCGCAAAGGTGGCAAGGATGTCGCGGACCGGCGCGATATCGTTCTCGGTGGCGCCCACGATAGCCGTGAGCGTGCCGGCGATAGCACCCGACTCGCCGCCGGTGACGGGGCAGTCAAACGCCATGCGGCCGGAAACCTGGGCGGCCTCGGCAATGTCGCGCGCCAGCTCGGGCGAGCTCGTGGTAAGGTCGATCAGGACCGCGCCGGGCTTAGTGCACGCGAGCAGACCGTCGCCCGCCAGGTAGAGCTCCTCGACCTCGGAGGGATAACCCACCATGGTAAAGATGACGTCGGCGTTCGCCGCGGCCTCGGCCGGCGTATCGGCCCAGACGGCACCGCGCTCAACGAGCGCTGCAGCCTTGGACTTGGTGCGGTTGTTGACCGTGACGGGATAGCCAGCGTCCAGAATGTGGCCGGCGATGGGGGCACCCATAATTCCGGTGCCGATAAATGCGACAGAGAGCTTGTTTGCCATGAAACCTTTCCTTTTAGGTTGGGTGTTATTACCAGGTTGAATACTCGGTGCCAGCGTTTGAGCTGTGAGTCGAGGGCGATTACGGACGCGTTACTTGCCTACTGACCGCGCACGCGGCGGGCGATGCGATCGGAAAGCGACGCCTTGTCGGCGCGGTTCTTACCCCAAAACGCGCAGGCCACCATGCCGGGGCCCACGTGCGAGCCAATGGTGGGACCCACGGAGCTGCGGATGATGGTCACGTCGGCGCAGCCTTCCTCCTTGCGGATGGCGGCCTCGAGCCAGTCGCCGTCCTTTTCGGCATCGGCCGTCATAATGGCGATGGGCATGGTGCGATCGGGCACATAGTTCTCGCGGAACGACTTGAGAATGGACTTGAGCGCCTTCTTGCGACCGCGGTTGACGCCGATCAGCGACAGCGAGCCGGCCAGGTCGTAGGACAGCTCGGGTTTGACGTCGAGCTTTGCCGTGAGCTGTGCCGCCGCGGGCGGAATGCGGCCGCCGGCAGCCAGCGCGTCAAAGCTCTCGAGCGTAAAGTAACCGTGGACATAGGTCTTGGCCTCGTTTGCCCAGTCGACCAGCTGCTTGGCGGTCAGTCCCGCCGAACGCTGACGCACGGCCTCAAGCGCCAAGAGCTCGCCGGTCGCACAGGGCAGAGCGTTGTCGACCACGTACAGCTCAAAGTTGGGATACTCGGCGCGCACGGCGTCCGCCGCCTGGCACGCGGAGTTGTAGCTCGACGACAGCGCCGAGGTAAAGCACAGGTAGACCGTGGGCGTGCCCTCTTTGGCGCACTCGGTAAAGAACTCGATATAGCGACCGAGCGACACAGCCGAGGTGGACACGCGGGCACCGGCGCGCATGCGATCGTAAAACTCCTTGGGTGTGATGCTCGACCAGATGTCATCCGTGCGCTCCTCGCCATCGATAATGAAGGGGAAACCCAAGATATCGACATCGAGGTTCGCGGCGACCTCGGGGCTAAAGTCGCAGCAGGTATCGACGACGATGCGGCAACGGTCCGAATGACCGGCGGATGCGGCCTTGTCCATCAAAGCGACTCCTTACGTAAAAAGGCGGCCACCCGCATGGGATGGCCGCCAACCGTTAACTCATGCAAGTTAACGTATTTTACTCGTCAAGTGTTTCGATACGGGGCTTGATGATGCCATATCCACCATTCTTACGGTGATACACCACATTGATGAGGCCAGTCGTCGCGTTCTCGAACACGTAGAAGTCGTGGCCGAGCAGATCGGTCTGCACCAGCGCCTGCTCCTCAGTCATCGGGGTGACATCGATGACTTTCTCGCGGACGAGCAGGTCGTCCTCCTCCTCGGGCAGCAGCAGGTCGGCCAGATCCTCGACGCGCTCGACCGGCGCGACATCCGCGGCGCTGGCACCGCCCTGGCGGTTGTCCACGACCTTAGTCTTGAACTTACGCAGCTGGCGGGTGACCTTATCGGCGGAGAGGTCGATGGCGGCGTACATATCTGCACCGTGCTCGGCAACGCGAATCACCGAACCGCGGGCACGAACCGTAACCTCGACGATTGCCGGGTTGGGGTTCGAGGGGTTCTTCTCATAGCGAAGTACAACGTCGACCGTCATGGGCTCGATATCGAAAACCTTGAGCGCCTCGCCGATCTTCTCATCCACATGCGCACGCAGAGCATCGGTTACCGTCGTCTTGCGTCCAGAAACCTTGATATCCATACGTGGCTCCAATCTGCCTCGGGGACTTACTGTACTGGCTATGTACCCATTGCCGTGCATTTAATCACGCGGATTCCCAAAGACCCGAATAACGATTGCTTGATACCGCATACCGAAGTCTCGCACTTTTCTGTGGCAAAGTGCGCTATAGGAGGGAGCCGGCGACTTTGTATTTGGTCCCGAAAATTGGCTTTGACCTGCTGGTTTTATAGAGATGAAAAAGCCGGGCTCCCCTATTGGGGAAGCCCGGCAGTGCGTGTTGAAACCGTGAAGAGGCATCTCTCCTAGCGCATAGGAGACGCCACCCCTAGCAATAACTAGCTATTAAGCTTGTTAATGTCGTCGTCGGTGATGGTGTCTTCCTGGCTGGACGATTTGTCTTCGGAGGGTGCGGTCTCATTGTTGGAATCGGAGGATTCGCTGCCGGAGGATGCGGAGCCAGACGACTGAAGGTTGACACCAGATACTGTCTTAGTGGTGAGGTCGTAGGGCATCGTGCCATACCAGACGCAGTGGACTGCCTCGAGCGTACCGTCGACCGTGATGCCGTCGAGGGCATCGCTCACGGCACGGCACAGTTCGTCATTGGACGAGAGGCCCGCAACACCAAGCGTCGAGGGCGCCTCGAGCGCACCGACATAGGAGATCTCGCTCATCAGGCGTGCAAGGTAGCCGCCGGCCGTGGAGTCGCAGATCACATAGTCGACTTCGCCGGACTCGAGCGCCTCAAAGCACTCGTTGATGTTGGAGTAAGTCTTTTGGTTGGCGGTGATGCTCTGCTTAGCAAGCGCCTCCTGCGAGGCCGAGGACATCTGGATACCCAGAGTAGACGTGTTAAGGGTATCGGTGGAAACGCTTAGCGACCCACCATCGCTGGTTTTACCGAACACGGAAGCGGCATCGTACAGGCAGGTGCCGAGCGAGCTAACGTCCCCATCCGTGGAGTTGATCTCGCCGATAAAGATATCAGCCTTTTTGTCGCCGAGCGCGGAACCTGCCGAGGACGCATCGACAAAGGCGACCTTAAGGCCCATGCGGCTTGCGAGGGCGCGGGCAGCGTCGACTGCATACCCCGTGAGCTCGCCGTCAGCGCTCTGCATGGCCTGCGGCGCATCGGAGGTATCGAGGGCAACCGTCAGGGTACCGGGAGTGAGCAGGGCATCATCCGACACCGTGGGCGTGACGGTCTCGTACTCGATCTGGTCGATCGTGGGAGTCGTGAACGCAGACAGCGGGTTGAACGCGCATCCGCTCAGGCCCAAAACGGCGATGACCGCCGCGGTCCCAGCACCTAACCGAGCCGCGTGCATCAAGCTGCCCCTCACCATGTCCACTACCCTGCCTTCTGTGTCGTATACGATCCGTGCGTTGCACGAAATATCAGATTGTTCCCACCAGCTGACCTGGTATTTGACCCCACACTTGCGCACCGGGGTGTTTGCTCGGGAGGCCGCAGCCACCTTCACGACTGGCCCGCTCGCCCGCGAGGCGGTATTGCCCCAAAGAAAGTAGAACGGACGGTGCGGCTTACATCTAGGACGCGCCATGATCGCGCCGCGCGCACGCGGTCGCTTACGTGGATCCCTTTGACCGCGTCTGTCTTGGACTAGGACGGGCATTTCGTCCGTCCGCAACCACAGCCTGGTAGGAACGTAGCGCATTATAGCTAAGTTCAAGCTATAGTTTAAGGTTAGGGGCGTCATTCGCATCGCGAGTACAGATTTCGCAGGTCGGAGTGGGCTATTCGTGCCCCTATGAAGCCCGGAGCTCCCCTACGGGGAGCTCCGGGGCGCCCTTCTTAGGGTGCCCTGGTCAAAATATGGCAAATATGAGTACTGCCACCAATTTAGTAACAGGCAATTTTGGCCTCTCGGACAGATTTTGCGCTCAGTGTCGCCAACCTGATGCTTAGTTATTCTACATTTGTTTATTATTTTCTTACTTTACACCGCCTCCAAGTCCTAAATTCCTTGATTTTGCTGTTACTGATTTAGTGACAGTACTCATATTTGCCATATTTTGGCCAGGGCATATGATTAACCCCCTAATTTCGACGTGAATTAGACCGGCTTAAGCCCAAAACACACCCGCAGCGTGTTAAGCAACGCCTCTTGCTTCTTTCTGCGGGCATCGACGCGATTCCGGTACCGCTTTCGCATACGCTGGTGGATGCGCCATGCGAGCGCTTCCATCGCTTCCATGTCGCAAAGCATTTCGTTGTTGACCGTTGCGACCTCGATTCCCATAGTAATCAAGCCCGTGTTGCGTTTTTCATCATGGATACGTCCCCTCCGAGAGGAATGGCCCAGCTCACCGTTGTATTCCAGGTCAAACCGGGCCGCTTCTTGATACGCATCGCAAACTGCATGAGGCATCCCCGAGATTGCCTGCGCACGGTCATCGAACTCGATCTTGTAGTCGGTCTTAAAAGGTCCGCAGGCAAACCCGCCATAGGAAAACGGAAGCGAAAACAGAGCGAGCATGATGCACTCCATGGGCGAGAGCAGGTTTTCTGACAAGTAGGGACACAGACGCTGCAATTGTTTGGCCGTGCTTCCCTTGCATGTCGTAAGGTAATCTGCCAGGCGATCGGGCGTCAGCACCGGTTCGACTTCAAAGTAGCCCACGTCTGCTGGCTGGTCCTTGTCCTTTGCAAGTTTATTCGTAACAGGCGAGGTGTAGGGAGGCAGATACTTCCCGCGGTCGCTCAGTGAAATCTTAGAGCACAGCTCCTGGGCCAGGGCAAACGCCTGGATGCAGCCGACCTCGCGCGCAACGGCAACACAAAGGGCCTCGGGAGATAGGCTGTACACCCCCGGTTCCACCTCTAGAATCGAGCCGGCGGGCAACCCGGAACACACGGACCAGCCTACGCCAGGCATGCGGCGGCGCTGCGCCGCAGATCCCACCAGCAAGCACAAATCCTCTTGCACCTCGCCGCTTGCGGCTCCAATTCGCACCAAGTCGGGAAGATAGATATCCTCGGTCGAGGGCGACGACGTGCGCAGCACACGGCGCTCTTCATCGGGATTAAGGTCCTTCCAGCTGATATAGCCCATCTGCCGGCGCTCGGCGCGCATCATGCGCAGCGCTGAAGCGCCTGTTAGGATTACGGAAGCCGCTAGCTGTTCGCCTGTCGGCTCGTTGCGCCGCTCAATCTTCACTGCCACAAAACCACCCCTACCAAACACGTGCGATAGCAAGGCCATCGACTGCCGCAGCGCCGGCACGCTTGAGCTCCGCCGAGGCTGCTGCCATGGTCGCGCCCGTGGTGATAACGTCATCGATAAGCAGTAGGCGGCGGCCGCGCACGTCCTCAACCGTCTCGTACATGCCTTGGGCACGCTCGCGACGCTCCTCACGACCGAGTTCGCGCTGGTCGCCATGCCCGTACTTGACGAGGGCATCGAGCAGGGGAACACCCGACAGCTCGCAAAATGGGCGCGCAATGGCCTCCATATGATCGAAACCACGCCGCCGAAACGCTGCCGCCGTCGCAGGCACAAACACCACCGCATCCGCACCGGACAGCACACCTCCTAAGCGATCGGGCGCTACGACCTGGGCATGCAGGGCGGTGTCGTAGAGCAGCTCCGCCAGATACGGAGCCAGACGTCGCTCGCCCGCATCCTTGTACGCTTTAATGATGCGCGGCAGCGGATGCGCATAGACGGCGCACGCCAGGCAGCGATCGAGCGCCTCCGCCATTGCCGAGGACGTGCCCTCGACCGAACATTCAGTGCACAGCAAATCCCCAAACGGGGCGCCGCATCGGGTGCAGCTATGACGTGGGTCGATGAGCGTGAGCGCAGCCAGGCAGTCTTGGCAAATAAGCGCACCGGCGCGCTCGCAGCCGGCACATCGTGTTGGCGACAATGCCTCGAGCGCCTCGCGTGCCACCCGCTCGGCAAACGGTAGCAATTCGTCCGCAAACGGTAGGGCGCCGGCACCCTGCAGACGGCTCAATATGTTCAGATGGCTCTTCAAGACACAACCCTCCCTACGTTCGGTCGCAGGGAGGGTTGTTGATTCAGCGCTATGATACCCCGATGCGCTCGGGGCAAGGCGAGCTAAATCCACTCGCGGGCGTTATTCGCCGGCGGGCGGTTGTGGTGCAGACGAAGACGGGGTCGAGCCCTCGCCACCATCCTGGCGCGGCTTGCGGGAACGGCGACGGCGACGGCGCTTTTGACCCTGGTCGGCCGAGCCCTCGCCACCGCGATCCTCGCGCGGCTCGCGCTCGTCGCGAGCGGCGCCACGCGAAGCCTTGGCAGCAGCTCCCCCGCCATCTCCGGGACGACGGCGCGTGACCTTGACCTCGCCATCCGAGACCTGATCGGCCACGGAGGGCACTGAAGGCTTCTGCTGTGCGCCCGAGGAATGGCGACGGCGCGGACGCGGCGCGCGCTCCTCCTCGCCACGTGACTTGCCGCCCTTGTCGACAGGCGCATCGGAGGCCGAGGGACCCTTGGAAGCGGCACCAGCCTCGCGAGCAGCTGCGGCGCGGAAGGCGTCCTCGCGCTCCTCGCTCGACAGATGACGGCGACGACGGCGCGTGGGATTCATGCCACCGCCGCGATTCTGCTGCTGGGGCTGTTGAACCTCGCGCTCGCGAGCGCCGTTCTTGCCGGCGGCTGCGGCCTCGCCGGCATCGGCAGAGCCCGCACGCTTGCGGCGGCGACGGCCGCCAGCGGCCTCCTCGGCCTCAGGCGTTGCGGCATTGCCACGGCCCTTTCCGCGGCCACGACCCTCGCCCTGCCCCTGACCGGCGCGAGCATCGGAATCGGCATCGCGACGACGGCGCTTGGGCATCGACGTGCCAGCAAGACGGTCGGCGCTCGACAGGCCATCGCCCACGTCGACGCCGTTCTCGCGGTCGAGCTCCATGAGCGCCAGGCGCATCTCGGGCGACTCGATGCGCTCGAGCACATCGCGCGTCACGCAGTCGGGGCGGCAATTGCAGCCCTGCTCGGCAGCCTTCTTCTTGCAGCCCTCCGAGCAGGTCATATCGGCCAGGTTGACCTTAAAGACTTTGCCATTCTCCAGGCGCAGCACCAGCTGCTCGCGCGGCGTGTCATATTCCTGAATACGCGCCTTGCCGAGCGGCGTATCGATGAGCGTCTTCTTTTTGGGCGCACGGCTCTTAAAGTCCTTGTACGCTTCGAACTCATAGCGCAGGCAGCACATCAGGCGGCCGCACACGCCGCTGATCTTGGAGGAATTGAGCGGCAGGTCCTGCTCTTTTGCCATGCGGATCGAGACGGGCTCAAACTGTCCGCCAAAGCGCGTGCAACAGAGCTCCTGGCCGCACTGGGCATAGCCGCCCACCAGGCGAGTCTCGTCGCGCACGCCGATCTGGCGCATGTCGACGCGAATGTGCAGCGTTGAGGACAGATCCTTGACGAGCTGGCGAAAATCGACGCGCTCCTCGGCCGCAAAGTAGAACACGGCCTTCTCGCCGCCAAACAGGTACTCGACGCCGACCGGCTTCATCTCGAGGTCGAGTTCTTTGACCAGACGGCGGAAATCGACCATGGCCTCGTCGCCCTGGATGGCAAGATCGTCGGCAAGCTGCAGGTCAATGTCGCTCGCCACGCGCAGCACGGGCTTGAGCGGCTGACCGATCTCGTCTTGCGGCACCTCGAAGGGATCGGCCGTAACCAAGCCGATCTCGGTTCCGCGCTCGGTGGAGCAAATGGCATAATCGGCCTCGAGGATATCCAGGTCCTGCGGGTCAAACCACAGGTCGCGCGAGGCGTAGGTAAACTTAACGGGTACGACTAACGGCATTTCAGTGCCTTCCTGATATCGAACAGCATGACCTCGATGGCCAGCTGGGGAGTAACGTTTCTGGCGATGTTGCGCTCGGCGGTCGCAACCGCCTCGAGCGCCTGGGTGGCACCCGCAACATTGGTCGCGGCGGCAAGCCGACCGATCGTGTCGCGCACGTCCTCGTTCACCACGTCGGTTGCCTCGTCCTGAAGTGTCAGCAGCACGTCGCGCATGAGCGTCCGCGCGCTCGCCAGCGCTTCCATGATACCCGAACGCTCGCGCGCGTTGAGTTCGCGCTTGTTGCGGTCCTCAAGCTGCTTCAATGCTCCACGCGACAGGTAGTCGGCATTTTGCTCGAGTACCTTTTCCTGCGTGGACTTGACCTCGGCGAGCGGCGCCTTGACGGCGACGATGAGCGACTTGGCGCGACTGAGCACGTCGGCCTCGTCGGCGGCAATGAGTGAGTCGATGGCACGGACCATCTGACGGCGGGCGTCCTGGCGCTCGGCGCTCTTAAGAAACTCGATGCCGCGTGTGGGGCTTCCCGCCACGGCGACCGCCATGCGGCAACGCGCGGGGTCCTGGCCGGTGGCGCGGCTCACGGCCTGCGCGGCGACGGCGGGCGACACCAGCCGAAACGGCACGCACTGGCAGCGGCTCACGATGGTGGGCAGCATCACGTCTGCCGAGGTGCCCAGCAAGATGAACATAACGCCCTCGGGCGGCTCCTCGAGTGTCTTGAGCAGTGCGTTGGCGGTGTTGGCGCGCAGTTGCTCGGCACGGTCGATGATGTAGACCTTGGCCTTGGCGCGAATGGGTGCCAGCGGCACGTCATCGAGCAGCTCGCGGGTCTGGGCAATAAGATAGCCCGTGGCGCTCTCGGGCGTGTAATAGTGCACGTCGGGATGCGTATGCCGAGAGACGCGCACGCAACTGTCGCATGCGCCGCAGCCGTCCTGCTCGCACAGGAAGGCTTGGGCGAGCGCCCACGCGGCATCGAGCTTGCCCGCGCCGGGCGCGCCCAAAAACAGGTAGGCGTGCGATGCACGGCCGCTGGCGACGGCATTGGTCAAAAAGTCGCGCACGCGCTCTTGGGTGTCGAGCTTGGCCAGCAGGCTTGCCTGAGCGGGGGCCATGTTACTCGGCCTCCTTGGCAAGCGCGGCGGCGACAGCATCCTGGGGGATATCGAGACCGTACGCGCGAACCTGCTCGACCGTCTTCTCGAAAACTACCTCGACGGTCGTAGTGGCGTCGATGAGCTTTACGCGGTTTGGCTCCTCGGCAGCAATGGCGCAAAACCCCTCGTAGACACGCTCCTGGAATGCCATGCCCTTAGCCTCCATGCGATCTGCCGCGCCACGGGCTGCCATGCGTAGCGCCGCCTGCTCGGGCGTGATGTGGTAGACGAGTGTGAGCGCCGGGTGCGTTCCCGCGACGGCCAGGTTGTTGGCGTCGCGCACCATCTGGCGATCGAGGCCGTCGGCAAACGCCTGGTAGCAGGTCGTGGAATCGTAGAAGCGATCGCACAGGACCACCTTGCCGGCAGCGAGGGCGGGGGCTATGACCTCGTGCACCAGCTGGGCACGCGCGGCCTCGTAGAGCAACAGCTCGCAGGTATCGCCCATCGCCATATTGGCGGGGTCGAGCAGCAGGGCGCGGATCTTTTCGCTGATGGCGGTGCCGCCCGGTTCGCGCAGGCTCACAACCTGGTGGCCAGCGAGCTCGAGCGCGCGAGCAAGCAGGCGCGCCTGCGTGGACTTGCCGGCACCGTCGACGCCCTCGAGCGTGATAAAGCTATGTTGAGCGGGCTCAAAAGCCATGGACGCAGCCCCTTCCTACAAGGCGCGTAAATGCGGATATATCAACCAAGCCATGATACCCCAGGGACAGGCGCGCCCCAACGATTAGCCGACAGTTAGGGACGTTCCTAAACTGCCGGCAGATAAGGAACGTCCCTAACTGCCGGCTTCTTGGGGCAGTGGGTATAATCGTCGTATTGCATTGAAATGTGGCGAAAGGAGTGGCAATGTCTCGGTATTGCGCCTCGTGCGGCAAGCTTCTTGAAGATAATGCCAAGTTCTGCACCTCGTGCGGTGCACCCGTTGAGCAAACAGCCGCGAGCGATAGCCAGCCCGCTTTTGAGCAGACCGGCTCCCTTGATACGCCGCAAGCCAAGGCGGACGACCCCCTCGCCTATAGCCCCGACCCCGCCGCAAGGACCGAGGCCGTCGAGACCACGCAGCGCATACCCGTCGCGAGCGGCTCGCCCCAACAGCAGCCGGCTCCCGCATACGCGCCCGCTTCGCCACAGACCCCCGCTCCCAAAAAGAGCGGCACCGGGCCGCTTATCGCCGTTATCGTTGTGCTGGTGGCGATCATCATCGCCCTGGTCATCTTCTTTGCGATCAGACCGTTCGACAACGCCGCCACGCAGACGACTGCCGAGGTAGCTAAGCTGCACCATGACGTCGACGACGATGACCTAAAGCCTCTCGGCAATCCCAACAGCCTGTACGACGATGATGACGATGACGACGAGGATGGCGGCGAAGCAACGCTCTCCGAGCAGAACCTCTACCGTCGCCTGAGCGAATACTACGACCTGCTCGAAGATCTCGACAGCCAGGTCCGTGGCTGCGCGCAGAACTTCAACGGCAACTATCTGGAAGAGGATCGAACCACCCGTCAAAATCTCGCCGACGTCGCCGAGCGCACGGAGGACACCATCGAGCAGTATTACGACATCGTCGAGGACCTGGACGTCCCGACGAGCTCCAAGAACTACAGCTCCTGGAAGGATATCATCGCCCTGTACGACGACCTGGATCACCGCATTGACGCAATCTGTGATGCCTGGGAGATCAGCCTGAAATACGCCAAGCCTGCGGACCACAAGAATGAGATCGTGGCGCCGCTGTCGCGCGACAACGTGGCGGGCACCAATGACAATAAGTACCGCCTAGACTTTGAGGAGCGCTATCCCGGCGCTAAGCCTGTCGAGGTGAACTAGTCGCATGCGACGTTCTTAAACGACTAGTCATTAAAGAACGTCCCCAATGACTACCTGAGGCGGCAGTTGGGGACGTTCCTAAACTGCCGGCAGAAAAGGACAGTCCTTGCCAACCCGGACGGCAAACCGGCCAATCGGCAAGGGCTGTCCCCGATCGCTAGTCGTTTAAGAACATCCACGACGACCGGGTGGCAAGGAGTCTCCCCAAGCACCGGCTGGAAAGGAACGTCCCCAGGTGACGGGTCGTGGATAGGCGTGGATTTGGCGCTGATGCGGTCTCAGTCATAGAAAAATCCTCTCCGCCCACAGATAAGCAGACAGAGAGGATGGCACCCGCTGAAATGGATTCGAAATCGAGCGGACTGACCGCCTACTCTTGTTTGGTTCGTTCAATAACCTTTTTGAGAGCCTTTATCAACTTGCAAACGAGATAGATCACCGCAGCGACGATCCCGATCTCAACCAGAACTATTGCCAGGAGGGAAACCTCTCCGCCAATGTTGATCTTGCCCAACACGCCCATATTGAATCACGCTAGATATGTATGCAGCCGAGAGCCATTTATTTCAGCTCCAAGAGTATAAGTCGCAGACGCCATACCGCCTACTCCGGTAAAAAGAAAGCTCCACTTTGTTCGTTTGGAAGAAAAACTCTTACTGAAATTCGATAAGGCACCGCCAACGGAAGATGCTTTATGGCCCCACCACGATGTAATGTTGTAGTTCTTGATTGATATCCAGTACTCAGCATCGAGCACTCCAGTATAGAAGTAAACCTTCCAATTCCCATCAGTAGCGTTGTAGTAGCCGTCCCAAATCGGGGCAACATCAGCTTGCTCTTTCTCTATCCCAAAAACACCTGTAGAGCCATCTGACAGCTCGATAGTACGTTCTTGTTTCGGCCCATCATTCAAATCGAAGCATGCGTCGGCGGGCGTCAAATACTCAGAAGCATTTGCGGAGGGCAATAAAATAAATCCGGTGGCGAAAAATAGGACAACCATTGCTAACAACAACTTGGGCATTTTTTTCATCATGTCCTCCTGTCACGTGTCATATGTAACGACAGCCGCGGCAATTTAATTATCGCCTGGTTCTGACAATTTATTTTCCGGCACAGCAACTAATCCGCAAAAGGCGCCATTTTGTCCGTTAGCGGTTTCTTTTTTATCAACAGACGACCAGGTTCCGACAACTATGTATCGGGGGCGCTCTTAAACGGCTGGTCGTTGGGCGCACTCTTTCGCCGCCCGGCAGAAAAGGAACGTCCCTAACTGCCGGATAAAAAACGAGCGAGGATCTTGAGGTCCTCGCTCGTTTTTGTTCTAGGTGATGTTTCGACCGTGCGGCTACTTGTCGGCAGCGGTCTTTTTGGCAGTCGACTTCTTCGCAGTTGACTTCTTCGCGGTCGTCTTCTTGGCGGCAGTGGCTTTCTTAGCCGTCGTCTTCTTGGCCGCCGTCGTCTTCTTTGCCGTGCTCGCCTTGGTTGTGGTCTTGCGACCGCGGGCGGGCTTCTTCTCCTTGGTCGGGCAGTCCATGTTGACGCAGATACGCCACGGACCGCGCGCCGTGTTGACCACCACGATGGGGGCGCCGCACTCGGGGCAGGTCTCGCCCGTCGCCTCGAGCTTGCCGCGCGCCGGCAGCGGATAGCTCACGCCGCAGTCATCGTAGTTGGTGCAGCGGATAAAGCGCTTGCCGCTCTTCTCGCTCTTGTGCGCGATCAGGTCGCCGTGACGTCCGGCCTCGGCACACACCTTGCACTCGCCCACCTTAAGATCGGGCTCGTAGTTGGTGGGGCACGTGGGGTTCACGCAGATCTCGAAGGCCTTCTGGCGGAATGGCTGGCACTTGATGCGCGGCGCGCCGCACTCGGGGCACACGGCGGCCTCGCCCTCGAGCGGGCTCACCTTGACGCCACTCGGCACCGGATAGGTCACGTCGCAGTCGGGCCAACCCATGCAGCCGATAAAGCTGCCGCGGGTCTTGGCGCTCGTCTTCATAACCAGGTCCTTGCCGCACTTGGGGCAGGCGCCCACGCGCGCATCGGCCGTGACGGCGTCGCTGATGGCGTCGCCCAGCTCCTGCGTATGCTTGAGCAGCTCGTCGAGCACGCCGGCCAGCAGCGCGCGCGAGTGCGTCACGACATGCTCTTCGGTGTCCTCGCCGCGCTCCACGCGGGTCATGTCGCCGTCGAGCTCGCTGGTCATATCGGGGCTCGTGATGCGCGGGGCAAACTGCGACAGCGCGTCGATGATGGCGATGCCCAGCTGGCTCGGCTCAACGGGATCATTTTTGAGATAGCGCACGGCATACAGGCGCTCGATGATACTCGCGCGCGTGGACTTGGTGCCCAGGCCGCGCTTTTCCATCTCCTGCACGAGCTTGCCCTGGCTGTAGCGCGCGGGCGGCTCGGTCTGCTTGGCCTCGAGCTTAATGTCGAACACGTCGACCGTGTCGCCCTGCTCAAGCGGCGGCATCTGCTCGTCGCGCTTGAGACCGTACGGATATGCCTCGCGGAAGCCCGGGGTCACGAGCACGTCGCCCGAAGCCACGAACGGCTCGCCGTTGACGTCGAGCTCGAGCTTGGTGTTCTCGATGGTCGCGGGCCCCATGAGCGTTGCCAGGAAGCGACGGGCGATGAGGTCATAGAGTTTGCGCTGGCCGCCGTCGAGCGTGGACGGATCGCCCTCGCCCGTGGGGTAGATAGGCGGGTGGTCGGTGGTCTCGACCTTGCCGCGCGTGGGCTTCATGGGGCCGGCGAGCACCTTTTTGCACACGGGCGCCAGCGCCGGGTTGATCTTTGCCAGGTCGCTCACCACGGCGCCCAGATCGAGCGTCGCAGGGTACACGGTATTGTCGACACGCGGGTAGCTGATGAGACCGGCCATGTAGAGGGACTCGGCGATTCGCATCGTACGCGCAGGCGAGATGCCCTCGGCCGCAGCGGCAGCCTGCAGCGAGGTCGTCGCAAACGGCGTGGGAGGCTGCTGCTTACGCGAGCGCTTGGTCACCGCGGCAACGGTCGCCGTCTTGGCACCGTCGACGTGACCATACGCCGTCTCGGCAGCGTCCTTGTCGGTAAAGCGCGCTGTCTTGTGCGCGATCTTAAAGCGGTCGTCCTCGGCGGCACCCTGCGCGGCACCCATACCGCGAATCTGCCAATAGTCCTCGGGCACAAACGCCATACGCTCGCGCTCGCGCTCGACCACCAGGGCAAGCGTCGGCGTCTGCACACGACCGGCGGAACGCACGTTGCCAAAGCCGCCAAACTTGGCGAGCGTCAGATAGCGCGTGAGCACCGCGCCCCAGATAAGGTCGATGTGCTGACGGCTCTCGCCGGCGTCGGCCAGGTTCTGGTCGAGCGAGACGAGATTATCGAAGGCGTGCGTGATCTCGGCCTTGGTAAACGAAGAATACTGGGCACGGGCGACCGGCAAGTCCGGCGCAACCTCGCGCACTTTGTTGAGGGCGTCCGAGCCAATCAGCTCGCCCTCGCGATCGAAGTCCGTGGCGATGATGACGCTGTCGGACTTTTTGGCGAGGTTCTTAAGCGAGCGGATGAGCTCTTTCTCGGCCGGAAGCTTAATGACGGGCGCCCAGGTGAGATAGGGCAGGCTCTCGAGCTTCCAGCCCTTGATGGAAATGCCATCGGCAAGGAACGGCTTGCGCTTGGTGTCGTACGGCGGGCGGGCCAGGCCATCGGGCATATCGGCCGGCAGCATTTCGCCGTCCTCCGTGACCGAATACCAGCCCAACTTTTTATCGAACAGCACACTGTCGCAAAAATCGGGTGCCAGGATGTGACCGGCAAGGCCGATCGTCACGCACTCCTCGCCCTTCCACTCAAAACGGTAGATAGCGGTGTTGTACACCTTGTCCTTTTTGGGCTTGCCCGTGGACAGACGCTCGGCGATCTGACGCGCGGCGTCGTTTTTCTCAGCGATGATGAGCTTCAAAAGAGGCTCCTATCTCGTGTGTCTGCGGCTGCGCCCGCCCTCTTGGCGGCCGACTTACGCCCTTGCTTGCTCAATCTGCCCGATGAGCCAATCGCACCAGGCATCCATGCCCTCGCCCTTGCGCGCGCTCACGGCAAACCGCGGCGCTTGCGGATTGAGGTCATCGAGGGTCTTAGTATACCTATCCATGTCAAAATCGAAAGCCGGGGCCACGTCGACCTTGTTGAGCAGCTGCGCGCCGGCGTGTTGGAAGATGCCCGGGTACTTGATGGGCTTGTCGTCGCCCTCGGGCACCGAGAGAATCATGATGGACAGGTTCTCGCCCAGGTCAAAGTCGACCGGGCAGACCAGGTTGCCCACGTTTTCGATAAAGATGACGTCGATGTTCTCCAGACCGACGGCCTGGTCGAAGGCATCGACGGCCTCCATGATCATGTTGCCCTCGAGGTGGCACAGGCCGCCCGTGTTGATCTGAATGGCGGGCATGCCGGCTTCCTTCATGGTGATGGCGTCGACGTCCGAGGCGATATCGCCCTCGATGACAGCACAGCGCAGGCCGGCTTTGTCACGCAGGCGCTCGTTGGTGCCCAGAATCGTGGTGGTCTTGCCCGAGCCGGGGCTCGACAGCACATTGATCACGTAGGTGTTTGTCTCATTAAATCGCTGACGCAGCTGATCTGCCAGGCGCTCGTTGCGCGACAGAATCGGCGATGCAATATCAATCGTTTTCTCGGCCATACTTAGCGCTCCTTACTTTGGCCCCTTTATACCCCATCACCAGATGGCTAGCGGGCTAATCGTCGGGGGTTTCGATTTCGATACTTGCGATATCGAGCTCGCGGCCGTGCAGTAGGCGCACGTTGGCACCACCACACTGAGGACAGCGACAGTGGAAGCGATCGTGGTCGAAAACCTCGCCGCAGTCTAGACACTCGCTTTGTGGATGGACTTCCTCCACGGCAAGCTCGCAGCCGCGCGTGAGCGGGTCCTCGTCGCGAAACGTCTCCCACGCAAAGTCGAGCGCCTCGCGCACAACTTCGGTCATATCCCCGATACGCAGCGTTACCAAAACGGCGCGCGAGGCCCCCGCCCCACGCGCCGCGCGAATCACTGTATCGAGTATGCCGTTGACAATGCCAACCTCGTGCATACCGATTTACTCCTCGTCGTCCTCGTCGTCCGAGAACAGGTCCAGACGGCTCACGAACAGGCCCTCCTTGCCCTCGCGCGCGGTAATGACCACGCGAGCGATGGCGAGCGAAATCTCGTAGAGCGAGAGCAGGGCGCCATACATGAGACCCAGCGTAACGGGCGAGCCGTCGGGCGTAATCACAGCCGAACCCACGAGCAGGCCTACGTACACGTAGCGCCAGGCGCTGCGGAAGGCCGCATAGGACACGATGTGGAAAACGGACAGGTAGAAGATGATGAGCGGCAGCTCAAACGCCACACCAAAGCCGATCATAAAGAGCAGCTCCATGTTGACGTAGTTCTCCAGATCGGGCAACGCCGTAGCGACAGCCGAGGTCTCGCCGATGAGCCACTCAAAGCCCGCCGGGATGATGATGAAGTAGCAGAAGATGGCACCCAGGAAGAACAGCACCGTCGAGGCGAGCACCGTGGGCACAACCCACTTGCGCTCGTTGGGGCGCAGTGCCGGCAGGAAAAATGCCAGAATCTGCCAGATGATCATGGGCGTGCACATGACCACGGCCATCTTGATGGCAAGCGAGAAGCGCAGGCCAAAGCCGCCGAGCGTGGTGGTGATGTAAAACTTACCGTCCGGCACAAAGGAGCGGATGGGGTCCTCAAGAATATCGAGCACCACGGGCGTGGCAAAGTACAGCACGATGGCGGCGGCAAACACCGAAACGACCACGATGGTCAGGCGGCGACGGAGCTCTCCCAGGTGATCGAAGAGCGGCATGCGCGCAGGTCCGATCGGCATTACTCATCGCCTCCCTTCGGGGCGTCGGCGGCAGCAGCCTCGGCATCGTCCTCGACCTCGAGCTCGCGAGCGAGCTGGTCGACGACGGCCTTGCGCTTGCGGGGACGACGGGCGTAGAGGTCAGCCGTCGTGGGCTCTGCCGGCTCGGGCTCGGGCTCTGCAGCAGGCTCGGGCTCGACGGCAGCAGCAGGCTCTGTACTCTCGGCCTCATCAACAGCGCCTTCGCCCTCAGCAGCACCCTCGCTTGCGGCCTTCTCGGCAGCAAGACGGGCGCGACGCTCGGCAAAGGTCTCCTTCTTGGCGGGCGCTGCCGTCTCGGCGGCATCCTCGTCCACATCGGAATCGTCGTCGGTCGCAGCAGTCTTCTTGGGCTTGACCGGGGCCGACGCGGCCTCGCTCACCGGATCGATAATCTCGGACTGAACAACGGCCGTCATCTTTTCCTGCGTCTCGCGGAACTGACGGATGGCACGGCCGATCGTACGGCCCATCTGCGGGAGCTTATCCGGGCCAAACAGCAAAAAGCCGAAGACCACGATGATTGCCAGCTCACCTTCTCCAATACCAAACACACATACCTCCAAGGCTCGATGTGATTCGAGCCCGCACCGCGCCATTCGGCCGGAACTCGTCTATTCATTCGGTCAAGTATAGCGCCCGGACGCCAAAACGTCCGAGCGCATCACAAACATATGCCAAACGGCACGCCCTTTTGGGGCAGGGCTTATGCCGCCGTGATTGAGATCTCCTGGTCGACGCCCAGCAGCTGAACCACGCGCATCACCGGGGGCTGCACGTTGACGCAGCCAAAACGCTTGCCGTGATCGACTGCGTGATGAGCAGCGCCCACGAGCACGCCAATGCCCGTCGAGTCGATATAGCTCACCTGGGCAAAGTCGAGCTCGACGGCCTCGGTGGGCTGCTCGAGCGCCAAGTCGATAGCGTTACGCAGGCTGTCGGCATTAGAGATATCGATTTCACCGGTCACCTTGATGGTGTAGAGCTCCGGCGTAGGGTTAGTGGAAATACCCAAATCCATGTATGTGCTCCTTTGCGTATCGAGAGTGCAAAAAGTACTGGGCGCGGACTTGCGGGGCCCTACGCGTTAGGCGCGCTCGGCACGCGCAAGCTCGGCAGCGACAAGCTTAACGGCCAGCACCAGCACGTCGAGCGCGGCCTCCAGGTCCTCGACCGTGGGATAGCTCGGCGCGATGCGGATGTTGGTGTCGCGCGGATCCTTGCCATAGGGCCAGGTGGCACCGGCCGGCGTGAGCTTAACGCCCAGGTCGGCACAAAGCGCGGCGACCTTCTGGGCCGAGCCCTCGGGGCCATCGAAGCTCACAAAGTAGCCGCCACGGGGATGCGTCCAAGTGGCGCAACCCGTATTACCCAGGCCTTCGGTGAGCTTACGCTCAACGGCCTCAAAGCGCGGACGCAAAAACTCGGCATGCTTTTTCATGTGCTCCTTGACCGCCTCGATGGTGGGAAGGAAGCGCACGTGACGCAGCTGGTTGAGCTTGTCGGCGCTGATGAGGCCAGCCTTCAGGCGCTTGGAGAACTCCGCGATAACCGCGGGGCTCGCACCGATAAAGCCGATGCCGGCGCCCGGGAAGGTGATCTTGGACGTCGAGGCAAAGGCCACCACACGGTCCTCGGTGCCCGCCGCGCGAGCGAGGTCAAAGATGTTTGCAAGCTCGTCGGTCTCGTCGTACAGGTCGTGCACGCAGTAGGCGTTGTCCCAGAAGATGCGAAAATCGGGCGCGGCCGTGGGCATCTCGACTAGGCGGCGCACGGTGTCCTCGCTAAAGGTGATGCCCGTGGGGTTGGAATACTTGGGCACGCACCAGATACCCTTGATGGAGTCGTCGGCGGCAACGAGGCGCTCAATCTCGTCCATGTCGGGGCCGTTGTCGGTCATCGCGACGGGGACGTTCTCGATGCCCAGATCGGCGGTGATGCCAAAGTGGCGATCGTAGCCGGGAACGGGGCACAGGAACTTGACCTTCTTGCCGTCGTGCGCGGCCTCGTAGGCGTCCCAGGGCTCGCTGCCGCACGAGCCACAGCGCCAGAACATGCCGGCGATGTCATGCTCAATCAAAAGGCTCGATGAGCCCAGCACAAGCGTCTGCTCGGCGGGGCAACCCAAAAACTCCCCTGCCAGCTTGCGAGCCGAGGGAATGCCCTCGAAGCAGCCGTAGTTGGAGCAGTCGACATTGCCGTCGTGCAGATCGGCATCGGCATTGAGGATATCGAGCATGGGGCGCGAGATGTCCACCTGGGAGGGCGACGGCTTGCCGCGGGCCATATCGAGCGCCAGGCCCTTGGCCTTGACCTCGGCGACCTCGGCTTTGAGCGCCTCGATGGCGGCATCGAGTTCGGTGGTTTCCATCTTCTGGTAGATCGTCTGCATGGGTGCGACCTTTCGCGAAGCGGGACGTTGCAGTTCGTCTAAGTATAGACCGCCACCGCCGCAACGTTATGAAGCCGTGATAGATTAAGTCCATCGCAATAAATTACGATCGCCGCGCATGCCGGCGTGGGGCGCCCAAGGAGGCACTATGGAGTACGGATTGTTCCAGGCCGAGGAATTCGGCGACCTGCAGCGCCTGATCGACGGGCTGTTTTACGACCGCCACGCCATCGACCGGCTTGACCTAATCGTGCAGGCCGAAATCGTCGACTTGGCACCCGACCTCATGGAAATCGTGAACCTTTTGCCGCCCGGCTGCTACGATCGCCGGTCGCTGTGCGACCAGCTCAACTCCGCCTTGGCTGCCCACGGCTGGGGCGCCGTCTACGGAACGGTGGAATAAGCCTCGAGGCCGGCGATTTGGCCCGCTTCCCGACCTTGGCGAGGCTTGTTTTAGGGCTTGTGGCCAAAAAAGGGCAAATATGAGTACTGTTACCTTTTTAGTAGCAGCGATTCTTGGTCGAAATCGGCAAAACTCGACTTGAAACTTCCTAATCACCGTCAGCTAGCGCCAAATTGGAAGTCGATGGTCACTCATTAACGTACAGTTCTTATAACTTTGTTCATTATTTTCCGCACCTAAAATGATACGCCGTTTGTGACAGTACTCACAAACGGCGTTTTTTGACCACTGGCGTGTCTGGCAGGCGGCAAGCACCGCCCGAATCCGCATTTTGAACGCGCCCGAATCGGTTCTGGAGCCGGTTTTCGCGCTCTTACTCGTCTTTGGGCGAGGGATGCTTGCAGACCACGCTCATGTAGATCATGCCGAGCACGGCAGCGGTGACCGAACCGGCAAGAATGGCGGCCTTGGCAGCCAGAACCTCAAACTGGGCCGTCGGGAAGGCAAGGCCGCTGATGAGAATCGACATGGTAAAGCCGATACCGCCCAGAATGCCCACACCGGCAATCATGTGCCAGTTGACATTGCGCGGCAGCTCGCAGGCCCTAAGCTTAACCAGGGCAAACGTCATGCCAAAGATACCGATCGGCTTGCCCAGCAGCATGCCAAAGTACACGCCGAGCGTCACCGGGTCGGTGAGCAGCGTGCTCATGTCCACGCCCACTAGGCGAACCTGTGCGTTCACGAACGCAAAGATCGGCAGGATCACAAAGTTGACCGGCGTGGAGATCAGACGCTCCATGCGGATGAGCGGCGGGGTCACGCGGTGCATGACGCGCTCGACCTTGGTAGTCGAGACGGTAAAGTCATGCTGGCCCAGGATGTGTGCCTCGTCGTCGTAGCGGTCATCGAGCAGCGGCAGGCACTCGCCCAGCCAATCGGTGAGACTATCGAGCTTGACGCCGCACTTGGCCGGGATGGTGAAGGCCAGGATGACGCCGGCAAGCGTGGCATGTACGCCGCTCTTGAACATGCAGAACCACAACAGCAGACCCAGTACCGAATACGGGGCAAGGCGGTAATGCTGCGTCTTGTTGAGCCACACGAGTGCGCAGGTCACAAGCGCGGCGGCGCCCAACCAAAACGGATTGGGGCTCTGACCGTAGAAGATGGCGATAGCGGCGATGGAGATGAGGTCGTCGGCGATGGCGAGCGTCGAGAAGAACACGCGCACGCCGTTGGGCACGCGATTGCCCAAAAGCGACAGCACGCCCAGCGCAAAGGCAATATCGGTTGCCATGGGGATGGCCCAACCGTTGTGGGCGCCGGCATGGTTAAAGATTAGGTAGATGCAGGCGGGAACGACGACGCCGCCCACGGCCGCCAGCATGGGAAGCATGGCCTGACGCGGATTCTTGAGCTCGCCGACCGTCATCTCGTACTTAAGCTCAATGCCCACCAACAAAAAGAAAATCGCCATGAGGAAGTCGTTGACGAAAAGCTCAACGGTGAGACCGGCCGTAAGGTTGCCCAGACCCACATACAGCGGGGTCTCCAAAAAGTGATGGATGGCCTCGTAGGCATCGGTATTGGCGCAAATGACGGCGGCGATGGCGGCGAAGACCATGACGGCGGCGGAAATCGTGCCGTTCTCGGCGATGCGCTCCCAGATGTCGTGACGTTCAAAGCGCTTGCGCTCACGAACGTTGAACAGCTGCTCAGTTGCTGCCATGGGCGGCTCCTTTCACGGGAAAGCTCCCGTCTTAAAAAAGCACGGCCCGCCCAAGTGGCGGCGCCGCGCTCTAACGTATTACGCTTGCATCTAGCCTACCCTGCACGACAAGCACGCAGGCGTGGCCGAAAAGCGGAACCACAGGTTGAACATTATTTGCTCAACGGCGCGGGCACGCCTGTCCAAGAGACGACGCAGCGCCGTGCACAAAAAACGACCGGAGCGCGGGGCGTCCGCGATCCGGTCGTGGCATTTGGTCAACTAAACCTAGCAGGCGGCCATGATGGGGGCAGCGACCTGCTTCTTACGGGAGAGGACGCCCGGCATCCAGACGCCGTCGTGCTCGTCGGCAATGCCCAAGCCCTTCTGAGCAGCCTCGGTCTCGCCCTCGAGCAGGACCTGCGAGCCCTCCTCCATGATGTCGGTGATGCACAGGACGATGCCGTCAGCACCCTTCTCGGCGGCGTAGGCGCGCATGGCCTCACGGATCTCGTCGATCATGCCGAGAGCGCGGCTCTTGTCGACAGTCTCGTACTGGCCGATGAGCAGCTTCTTGCCAGCGGGCTCGAACATCTTGATGTCATTGCCGACCATCTCGGCTGCGGTGAAGGAGCCGGACGGACGGGTGAGGAAGACCTCCATGCCAAACTTGACCGGGTCGACGCCCACCTGCTCGCCGAGCTTGGCGGCGACGGCGCGGTCGACATCGGTGGTGGTGGGGCTCTTGAGCATGAGCGTGTCGGTCATCATGGCCGAGAGCAGCAGCTTGGCCTGTATGTCGGAGAGCTCAACGCCGAGCACGCCGGCGAGCTTGGTGACGATGGTGCAGCTGGAGCCCCAGGGCAGGCAGATGTAGTGCAGCGGGCCGGCGGTCTCGAAGTCGCCGATGCGGTGATGATCGACGACACCAAAGACCGTGGCGTCCTTAAGGCCGGCAACGGACTGGGCGGACTCGTTGTGGTCGGTGAGGACGACGAGCTGACCGGCCTCGACGGACTCGATCACGCGGGGCTCGGCGATGCCGGCGTCGGCAAGCAGCTTGGCGGACTCGGCCGGAAGCTGGCCCAGAGCGCAAGCCTCGTAGGTGTTGCCGGCATACTCAACCTGGTTGAGCAGCTGGGACAGGACGACGGCGCTCATGATGGCGTCGTTATCGGGGTTCTGGTGACCAAAGACAAGAACGTTTGCCATGGATATCCTCCACTTGATATGTGTACTTGGACGTAGCTATGGTAGCACGCCGATGCCGAGCCTTCGCAGACGGAAGGGCCACGGCATATTTTGGGGCAGGCATGGGGGCCAAGGCTGTCCCTTTTGCACCATGTTGGTGCAAAGTAACCTGACCCCCTTGCACCAGCTATTTACCGGCAGCGCGCAGGGCTACGTAGGCGGCACCGATGATGCCGGCGTCGTTTCCGAGCGAAGCGACCTTGATGGGCGTCTCGCACGAGGCAGAAAGCGCGTACTGCTTAAAGTGCTCGCGGACCTTGTCGAGGTAGACATCGGCCGAGGCGGATGCGCCGCCGCCGATGAGGAACATCTCGGGATCGACCACGTTGGCAATAAGCGCCAGGGCGCGACCGAGATAGTCGGCCATGGTATCGGCCGCGGCAAGCGCGAGCTTGTCGCCCTCGCGGCAGGCCTGGAACACGTCCTTGGAATCGGAGGGACCGGTGAGCTCGATGGGCTCGACGCCTGCCTTCTTGCACTCGGCAAGGTAGTTGCTCACCACGCCGGTGGCGCTGGAATACTGCTCCAGGTGGCCATGGCCGCCGCAGCCGCAGGTGCGCTCCTCTTCGGGATTCAGGCACATGTGGCCAATCTCGCCGCCGGCGCCCACAACGCCCGACACCACGTCGCCGTTAACGATAACGCCGCCGCCCACGCCGGTACCAATGGTGACCATCACCACGTTCTGTACGCCCTTGGCAGAGCCGAGCCAGGCCTCGCCCATGGCAGCGGCGTTGGCATCGTTCTCGTACTTAACGACCGCGTCGGGGCAGTGCTTTTGAATGGCGATCCTCAGCTCGGGCAGGTTGATGACAATGTTGGCCTTGACCTTGGCATCGCCCGATGCCGGGATAGGGCACGGAACGGCCAGGCCAATGCCCGCCACAAAGGCACGCGGAATCTGGGCTTTGGCGACCACCTGGTCGATAGCCTCGGTCACCGCGGCAAAGCCCGCAGCGTCAACGATGGGAGGCGTGGGCACACTGGCCTTGGCCAGCAGGTTTCCGTCCTCGTCGAACAGGCCCTCCTTAACCGAAGTGCCGCCGACGTCGATGCCGATGTAGTACTGCTTAGGTTCCATGGGAGCCCGCCTTTCTCGTTTAAACATTGCTTGTATGGTACCGCTCCCCAGGCAAAAACCTGCCAAAAAGGGACAGGTTTGTTTTGGCAGGTTTTATCTGGGAAAACGCAGGGCATGGTATTTGGTTCGTTGGGCGGTAAAACGGCTCAACCCCATCCTCGAGTCGATCAATTTGCTCAATACCACATTATTCGAATGCATATTCATTTAGAGCGCTCTAGTTTTTAAAGAGAAGCGTTTTTTAATTAAACCTTTCTCGAACTTTTCAAAAACGCAATAGGGATGCTTAGGTGTTGACTATACTTTCTTCTGTACTCAATCAAGCCGGAAAGGAGGTTCCATGATTCCCAAATACGAGGCGATAGCTGCAGATATCCGTCGAAGCATCGAGGACGGCTCCCTTAAGCCGGGCGACAAGCTACCCACCGTCGTTGAGTTCTGCGAGCTCTATAGCGTTTCCAAAATCACCGTCAAACGAGCTATCGAGCAGATCACCAAGGAGGGCCTTGTCACCAGCCGGCGCGGGTCGGGCACCTACGTTAAGGACACGGCGGGTCTCCCCGACCAGGCATTTTTCCAGGGCAAAAATGACCGCGCCCAGGGTTTTTCGTATGAGCACCGCGGGGAGAAGGTGACCTCGGTGGTCTACGATTTCTCGATTGTCAATCCACCGGCGGACGTCGCTACTCAGCTGGGAATTGCCGAGGACGACTTTGCCTATCACATCGTGCGCGTGCGCCAGGTCAACGAGAAGCCCATCGTCATCGAGTACACCTACATGCCTCTCGAGCTGATACCGGGCCTTAAAAAGAAAGACCTGTATGGATCGGTCTACAGCTTCATCCGCGAGCAATGCGGGCTGAAGATTTCGAGCTTCCACCGCACCATCCGCGCCGTAGCGGCAACCGAGGAAGAGGCTGAGCGCCTGGACACCGAACCCGGCGCTCCCCTGCTCGAGCTCAACCAGATTGGCTTTTTGGATAGCGGCAACGCCTTTGAGTACTCGATTTCGCGCAACGTCGGCGACCGCTTTGAGCTGCACAACGTAACGTTGGCATAGGTTTTTGTAGTCATGCGGGCGCACGTTATGGCTCGTTTAGAGTGGGCGACCGCACAACACCATGGGGGTATGAACATGTCCGATTTGATTAAACTGACGCCGATCTTCCACGAGAAGATCTGGGGCGGCCGCCAGCTCGAAACCGTATTTGGTTACGACATTCCCGAGGGTCCCATCGGTGAGTGCTGGGCCATCTCGGCACACCCCAACGGCGACTGCCAGATCGCGGAGGGCCCGTATGCCGGCCACACACTGTCGTGGCTGTGGGCCGAGCACCGCGAGCTCTTTGGCAACTGCGAGGGCAAGGAGTTCCCGCTGCTCATTAAGATCCTGGACGCCAAGGACGACCTTTCGATCCAGATTCATCCCAACGACGAGTATGCCGCCGAGCATGAGAACGGTAGCCTGGGCAAGACCGAGTGCTGGTACGTGCTGGACTGCGAGCCCGGCGCCACGATCATCGTCGGCCAGCGCGCGCATGACCGCGCCGAGGCCGCACAGATGATCGAGGACGGCCGCTGGGACGACATGCTCAACGTGCTGCCGATCCACAAGGGCGACTTTTTCCAGATTGACTCCGGCACCGTGCACGCCATCAAGACCGGAACGCTCATTTTGGAGACGCAGCAGTCGAGCGACGTGACGTATCGCCTGTACGACTACGACCGCCCCGGCACCGACGGCAAGCTGCGCCCGCTGCACATTGAGCAGAGCCTCGACTGCATCAACTTTAACGCGCAGGCACCGACCGACGGTACCGTAACCGCGCCCGAGGTCGATGGCGTAACCGAGCTCGAGTCCAACCCCTGCTACACCGTCGATCGCGTGCGCGTCGACGGCAGCAAGACCCTCGAGCAGCGCTGGCCCTTCATGTGCCTGTCGGTCATCGACGGCGAAGGCACCGTCTGCGGCGACCCCGTCCACAAGGGAAGCCACCTGCTGGCTCCGAGCACCGTCAGCTCCATCGACCTCGAAGGCAAGATGGAACTGATCGTCTCGCACCTGTAGATCGCACCAACAACCCAAACGCAACAAGGGGCTCTCCCGTCCATGTACGGGAGAGCCCCTACTCGTATCTATTTATCAGACCACCCGGCTCTCCAGACCAAAAAGCGAACGGGCAAAGCAACGCTCGTCTAGTAACGTTACCTAAGGACCCGGGCGGGCGTATGGGGCAACATCGATCGCGAGTTCCGCACGAGCCGGAGAGCACTTAATGTGCTCTCCGTGCGAGCAGGACTGTCCGAGCAGGCGATGTTGCCCCATACGCCCGCCCGGGTCCGCCGGGATTACGACAACTTGACGATTGGTGCAAAGCCCTTCATGAGCTTTTTAGTCTGGCCGGTCTTTTCGAACTGGACCTCGATCATGTCTCCGGCGACCGAGATCACAGTACCCGTGCCAAAGGTCTTATGGCTCACGGTATCGCCCGCGGCAAAATCCTGCGATGCGCTGGCGCGATCGACCTTGCGCTCCACCGTCGGCGACACCTTAGATGATGGCTTTTTAGCTCGCGGCGCGCCCGAACCAAAGGTCGAGGCAACACGGCCAGCGTCGGGCGAGACCCCACGATGGCGCTCGGTCCCGTGGCTGCTGCCGCCAAAGAAATCGTCGAAGCTCGATCCGCCGCGCGATCCGGAACCACCGGTCGAGCGCGTATGCGAACCGAACACCTTGCCGCCATACATGTCCGAGCCCATACCCGAGCCAAACGTGCCACGACGGTCGCCGCGCTTCTCCCAGCCCGTGCCCTCAAAACCGGCAGAACCGATGCCGCTAAACTCGATATCCTCAAACGGAATCTCGTTGAGGAAGCGCGAACGCGGGTTGGCAGAGGTCGAGCCGTAGGTGCGACGTGTGGCCGCATAGGTCAGGAACAGGCGCTTGCGAGCACGCGTGATGGCGACGTAGGCCAAGCGACGCTCTTCCTCGAGCTTGCCCGGATCGTCACTACCGCCAAAGTCGTGCACGTGCGGGAAGATACCCTCCTCCATGCCGGCCACGAACACCGCGGGGAACTCCAGGCCCTTAGCGGAGTGGATGGTCATCATGGTGATGGCATGTGTCTCGCCGGCCAGGGAATCCAAGTCGGAGCGCAGGGCCAGCCACTCCATGAGTGCCGGCAGTGCCTTACAGGTGAGCGGACCGTAGGTGCGCTCGATCTCGTCGGCATGCACGGCGCCCGCCGGTAGCTCTGTTGGCACGGCATACGCGTTGCCCGCGATGGCGGCGGCCAGGGCATCCTGCGGCGAGAGCGCCGGGGCGGCTAGGCTATCGAGCGGATTGGAGCCCGCGGCGTCACGAGCGCCGACAAGTGCCTCAAACGAGGATGCCGGAGCGGACGGCTCCGGCTCGGACGCGGGCGCACTCACCACGACGGACTCGGACTCGGCGACGGACGGCACGTCGGCAACACCGGCCGCGCGCAGCTCTTCTAGACTCTCGAGCGTACCCTCGATATCCTCGTGCGTCTCCTCAAATTCGGCGGCGACGCCCAGGAATTCCTGGATGTTCTCGGCGCGGCTCTCGGACTCCATGGTGCCCTCGGCGCGAAACGCCTGCAGCAGGCCCGTCCTATCGACAATCATCTCGACGACGTCCTTGAGCTCGCCGTCCATGCGGCGGCCCTCGCGCACCAGCGCCACAAAACTCGACAGGCCGTTGCGCACCTTGGCACTAAACATGCCCGTCTCGGCTGTTGCGATCTCGCAGGCCTGGAAGAACGAGCAGCGGTTGTCGCGCGCCAGCTGCTCGATCTTTTGGATCGAGGTGGAGCCGATGCCGCGGCGCGGCGTGTTGATGACGCGCTTGACGCTCATCTCGTCGGCCGGGTTCACGATCATCTTGAGGTAGGCCATGACGTCGCGAATCTCGGCGCGGTCGAAGAATCGCGTGCCGCCGACGATCTTGTAGGGCACGCCCGCGCGCAGGAACATATCTTCGAGGATACGCGACTGGGCGTTGGTGCGGTAGAACACGGCGATATCGTCGTAGCTTGTACCCTTGGCATGCAGCTTTTCGATCTCGCCGGCAATCCAGCGACCTTCGTCGCGCTCGTCGCTTGCCTGGAAAGCCTGAATCTTCTCGCCATCGCCCTCGGCCGTAAACAGGCGCTTGTCCTTGCGCTGCGAGTTGTGACGCACCACGGCGTTGGCGGCGCTCAGGATATGACCCGTAGAGCGATAGTTCTGCTCCAGCTTGACGGTCTTGCAGTTTTTAAAGTCCTGCTCAAAGTCCAGGATGTTGGTGATGTCGGCGCCACGCCAGCTGTAAATGGACTGGTCATCGTCGCCCACGACCATAAGGTTTTGGTACTTGGCGGCCAGCAGGTTGGCGATCTCGTACTGGACGTGGTTGGTGTCCTGATACTCGTCGACGCTAATGTAGCGGAAGCGCTCCTGGTACTTGTCGAGCACCTCGGGGCGGGTGCGCAGTAGCTCGAGCGTGCGCACGAGCAGGTCGTCGAAGTCCATCGCGTTGGCGGCGCGCAGGCGGCGCTCCAGCTCCAGGTAGACTTGCGCGGCCTTTTTGTCGTTGGGGCTATCGGCGCTCTTGAGCATGTCCTCGGGCCCGATCATGGCGTTTTTAGCAGAGCTGATCTTGCTGCGGATCATGTTGATGGGGAACTGCTTTTGCTCGATGCCGAGCGCCTGCATAATGTCGCGCACCATGCGCTTTGAGTCGTCGTCATCGTAGATGGTGAATTGACCGGTATAGCCCAGCAGGTCGGCGTCCTCGCGCAGCATGCGCACGCACATGGCATGGAAGGTGCACACCCACATGCCACGAGTGCCGCTGGGGATGAGTGCCGCCAGACGCTCGCGCATCTCGGCCGCAGCCTTGTTGGTAAACGTAATGGCAAGAACCTGCCAAGGCTTAACGCCCAGGTCGCCGAGCATATGTGCGATGCGGAAGGTCAAGACGCGGGTCTTGCCCGAGCCGGCGCCGGCGAGCACCAGCAACGGGCCCTCGGTGGACAGGACCGCCTCGCGCTGGGCGGGATTAAGGCTGTCGATGTCGACGAGCGGCTTGATAGGCTTGGGCGCCGGCGCGGGAGCGTCATAGATGTCGAGCGGAACGAGCTCGGGCTCCGGCGCAGCGGGGGCGGTGTATGCATCGAGCGGCACGGGTTCCGGCGCGGGCGGCACGGGTACCGCGGCGTTCTTTTCCCAGGGCAAGGGCTGGGTCATGGGCGACTCCTCATCTGACAGACGGCGCGCCTGCGGGCAGCGCCATAGTTTGAGCCGTACCAGTATACCGAGCCGCGCGGACACCGACGCAAATCACACCACGACTCCGTGCGCCGCCGTCAGGCCCGCCCCATCGCCCAAAAAAGAGGACGGCATAGACCTTTTGGTCATGCCGCCCTCTTTGAATGACAAGTTGTCGCTCTGGCCGCCGCGCAGCGTCAACCAAGTTACAGGCCGAGCATGGGCTCCAGAACGAAGAAGTATGCGAGCACTACGATGCCCAGGATGATGCGGTAGACTCCGAAGCACTTGAAGTCGTGACGGCGGACGAAGCCCATGAGCCACTTGATGGCGATGAGCGAAACCACAAAGGCCACAACGCAGCCCACGCCCAAGATGGCGATCTCGTTGGTGCCGAACGTGCCGCCCTTGATGAAGTACTTGACCAGCTTGAGCGCACTCGCGCCAAACATAACGGGAATAGCCAGGAAGAACGTAAACTTAGACGCCACCGAGCGCGTGCAGCCCAAAAGCAGGCCGCCGATGATGGTAGAACCGGAGCGAGACGTACCAGGCACCAGCGAAAGCACCTGGAAGCAGCCGATACCCAGCGCAGTCTTCCAGCTGAGGTCCTCGAGCGTGGCGATGGAGCCAAAGTCCAGGTTCTCGTCATCGTCCTCATCCTCAGCGGTAGCCGCGGCGGGCGCCGCAAAGTGCGCACCGGCGGGACGTCCACCCGACACCACAGCACGCGAACCAAACGAACCGGCAACGGCCATTTCCTCGCGCTTGCTCGCGCGCCAGTTCTCGATCACGATAAACAGCACGCCGTACACGATGAGCGCCAGCGCCACGACGGGAGCATTGTAGAAATGCTCCTCCATCCAGTCGTTGAGCGGCAGGCCGATCGCCGCCGCAGGAATGCAGCCGAGCACAATCTTGCCCCACAGCACCCAGGTGTCGCGGCGGCCCTCCTTGCCCTTGCTGGGCGAGAACGGATTGAGTTCATGGAAAAACAGCACGCAGACGGCCAGAATGGCGCCGAGCTGAATCACGACCAGGAACATATTCCAGAACGTCTCGCTCACGTTCATCTTGACGAACTCGTCCACCAAGATCATGTGGCCCGTCGACGAAACGGGCAGCCATTCGGTGATGCCCTCGACCAGGCCCATGAAGGCAGATTTTAGAAGCTCGATAATATCCAAAGGGACCCCCTCGTTAGACACCCGCCGGTAGATGTTCTGCGGACGATGCGGGCGATGTCCCATTATTAACCGTTGGCGGTGCGACCGCGCCTACCCTTACCAAAAAACTCGCCCGTTCACAGAATTGCGAGCAGTTAAACCGAAATCCTTGGGTATAACTGCAACAAGATAAAGTGTCCGGCGGTCAACGCACCCGCGCCCGCCCGACGCACGAGCCCCGCGCCCGTGCGATAGACCAAGGAGGAAACCATGAACGAGGGCTACACCAAGGTATTTGTTTCACTCGACGGTACTGAGCAGCAGGATTTTGTGCTCGCACGCGCCATCAAGGTCGCCGCGAACAACGGCGCCAAGCTGATTATCGGCCACGTTATCGATTCCACGGCACTCGAGAGCGCCGGCTCCTATCCGGTCGACCTGGTCAACGGCCTAGAGGAGGCATTTAAGAACTCCATCGCCAAGCAGCTCGAAGAGGCCAAGGCCAATCCCGACATTCCCGAGGTCGAGGTCATGATTCGCGCCGGCCGCATTCGCGAGACGCTCAAGGACGAGATGCTCGACGTGGTTAAGCCCGACCTGGTGCTCTGCGGCGCCCGCGGCCTGTCCTCAATCAAGTATGCGCTGCTGGGTTCAATTTCGACGTTCCTGCTGCGCAATACGGACTGCGACATTTTGGTCGTAAAGTAGCGTTGCTCCCACCGGCCGCGGGGCCTGCGGGGTTTCCACGGGCACGTCCTCGCCGCGTTGCGGCTGCGGGATGTGCCCTTAGGAAACCCCTCCCGGCCTCGCGGCCTTCGCAGCCTTACTTCAGCGAGTTGGCTGATAAAAGATGGCGTGCCGCCCCGTTTGGGGCGGCACGTTTTGTTTGGGCTGCACGTTTTTGTTTTGGGAGATCCATTTGAGCCTCATAGTTATGTTCACGTTCGGGAACATAACGCCAGTTGCCTTAGCTAAGTTCACGTTCGGGAACATAGCCGTCCGCAGCGCAAGACGGCCCGGCTACTCAAAGTATTGGAACTTGTTCGTCGAGAAGGCGAACGTTACGACAAAGCCTTCGCCGGAGTCGGATGCCGCCGTGACGTCGATGCCCATCTTGGAGCATAGGCGCGCCACCAGGTAGAGGCCGATGCCCGTTGCGCGCTTGGTGGTGCGGCCGTTGTCGCCGGTAAAGCCCTTCTCGAACACGCGTGGCAGGTCTGCCGCACACACGCCGCAGCCGTTGTCCGCAACGGTGAGCTCGATGCGCTCGCTCGCCAGGCCCTCGTCCAGTAACGCGCCCGAAAACACGATCTTCGCGCCGTCCTCGCGCGCATATTTAATGCTGTTCTGAATGAGCTGGCCCAGGATAAACTCGAGCCATTTTTCGTCGGTAAAGACCTCGAAGTCGAGGTTCTCGCACACCGGAGCCACGTGCGCCGCAATGAGCTCGCGCGCGTTGACCTTAATCGCACCCGTCACCAAGGTCTTAAGGTCCCAGCGGCGAATCAGGTAGTCGCGCTCCACGACTTCCGAGCGCGCGTAGTACAGCGCCTGGTCGATATAGCGTTCCACGCGAGCCAACTCGCGACCCAGGTCATCGACACGTGTTGGGTCATCTGCGCCGCCGTCGAGGTTTTCCAGAATCAGGTGAGCCGCCGCCAGGGGCAGCTTGGCCTCGTGGACCCAGCTCTCGATATAGTCGCGATAGTCTTCGGTCTGACGCCGGCCCTCGGCAACCTCGTCGCAGGCGGCTTTGCCCACCCGGCACAGGACCTCGTACTCGAGCTCGCCCTCGGCATAGGTTGGGCATTGCACCATCTCCTGCACCCATGCGGGACTCTCGAGCTCCTCTGCCGCGCGCTCCAACTGACGCAGAAAACGGCGACGGCGAGCGTACTCGATCACGATGCCGAGCATACCGAAGATAAAGGACACGCCAACCGCCACGACCACGATAGAAACGGGTGCGCCGGCGACCGTCAGCACAAAGCAGCTCAGCAGCACGCCGCACGTCCACACGGCGACGGGAAGCAGTGCATCTTTAAAGAACTTGCCAAACGACATAGCCGGCCCCTAGACCGAATAGCCTTGGCCGCGATGCGTCGTCAAATACCCCTTGATGCCGATTTTTTCGAGCGTGGTACGCAGGCGGTTGATGTTGACGGTGAGCGTGTTGTCGTCCACGAAGGCATCGGAGTCCCATAGGTCTTGCATGATGGCCGAGCGCGAGACGATTTTGCCCGCGCGGCCCAGGAGCAGTGAGAGGATGCGCAGTTCGTTTTTGGTGAGCTCGGTACTGTCGCCGGTTGCCGTATTGGTGACCGTTGAGCGGGCAAGGTCGAGCTCCAACCCCTTGTGGACCATGGTGCTGCGCTCGCCTGCCGCCGTGGTGCGGCGCAGCAGCGCGTTGATGCGCGCCACGAGCACGCGTGCGCTGTAGGGCTTGGAGATAAAATCGTCCGCGCCGAGTGTCATGGCCATGACCTCGTCGATCTCGGTCGTGCGCGAAGTGAGGACGATGATGGGGACCTCGGATTCGCGGCGGACCTCGTGGCAGATGTGTTGGCCGTCTTTGACGGGAAGTGTGAGGTCGAGCAGCACCAGGTCGGGCGCGGCAGCGAGAATATCGCGCGAGACGTGCTCGAACGATTCGCAGGCCTCGACCTCAAAACCGGCACGGGCAAGGATGTCGGCGAGCTCGCGACGAATGGGCTCGTCGTCCTCAACGATATAGATCAGCGCCATGGATTCCGCTCCCCTCTTGGTTGTCTTACAGCCATTATTGCCGCGAAGTTGCCGGTACGCGCCTCGCACGGCACCAAGGTGACAGAACTGTTCGCGAACGAAAGTGTTCGGCTTGTCCCTCGCTCGCAACGGGTACGGGAATCAAATGATTAAATAATCCCCGTCCCAGAATAATCATTTAACGGCGGGCACGGAGCTTTTCGTAGCCGTCGGCAAAGAAGGTGACCGTCGCGGCATCGGACTCGGCGGCATCGGCGTCGGCGGCGGGAACCACGCCGTGCTCGTCGCTCACCAGGAACAAGGCGCCCTTGAGCTGCGCGGGAATGTCTACGCGCGTGACCGAGATGCCCTTGGTCTGGGCCAGCTGCTCGATGAGCGTCGCCGTGCCGCACAGGCACTCGTCCGCCGGCGCCACAAAGGCCAGCTCGCCGTTATCGACGGCAGCGAGCAGCTCAGGCGCCACGCCGGTTTCGTCGGCCTCGGAGCGGGCCTCGGCAGAGCGGGCACGCAGCGCCTTGGCCGAAGTATCGGCCAGCGGCTCGTACTCGCTCACCGTCATGGCGGCATTGCCGTTGACGTCGATCACCAGCATGAGCACGCCATCGTGCGCGGTGTAATCGCCCTCGGCAAGCGACCACTCAACGTGCTGCTTGGCCCAGCTGAGCATGTTATGGGTAAGCGGCTCGCCCTGCACCAAGCGCTCGGACAGCGCGCGGATGTGACGGTTGAGCATGGGCACCTTTTTGTTGGACATGCGCCAACGGCAGATAAGCGCGGGCTTGTCGAGCGTAAACTTCTCGACCGCCTCCTGATTGGCGCAAAAGTCCTCGTACGCACGCTGGTCCTCGGCATTGCCAAACAGCTCGGCATCATCAATCTGGGGCATGGTCATACCTTTCGTGTTAGTCATTCCGTCCTCTTATACCAAAAAGACGGCCCTCCAAACGGAGCGGCCGTCTTTTGCAGAGATTATTTTGACGATATGGTCAGGCGACCGAACAGTTTAATGGGATAGAGAAACATCCCATTAAGGGTTTTCCAAGTGCCCGAGATTGCCCCGAAAGAGGAGCGCCGCGTACTTCGGTACGCAAGCGACGGTTTGAGGGGCAAGGTCGGGTGCTTGGGAAAGCCTCTAGTGCCTAAAATGCCTAGCTCCGGTGAAGACCATCGCAATACCATGCTCGTTGCAGGCCTGGATGCTCTCGTCGTCGCGCTTGGAGCCGCCGGGCTGAATGATGCAGGTCACGCCGTGCGCGGCAAGCACGTCGACGTTGTCGCGGAACGGGAAGAACGCGTCGCTTGCGCAAGCAAAGCCGCCCTTCTCCACGCCCTCGCGCTCGCAGAAGTCCTCGGCACGCTCGCAGGCCAGCAACGCGGAATCCACGCGGTTGGGCTGGCCGGGGCCCATGCCAATGCCGGCCTTGCCCTTAGAGACCAGGATGGCGTTGGACTTGACGCCCTTGCAGACCTTCCAGGCAAACTCGAGCTCGGCCATCTCGGCGTCGGTGGGCTTGCGGTCGGTGGGGAACGTAAAGGTCGCGGGATCCTCGGTCACGTGGTCGACCTCCTGCACCAGCATGCCGCCGTCGATGGAGCGCAGCTCCACCTGGGCGCCGTGGTCCACGCCGCCGGTCGCCAGCACGCGCAGGTTGGGGCGCTTGGCCATGCGCTCGAGCGCCTCGGCAGTGTAGCTCGGGGCGATGATAACCTCGACGAACTGCTTGTTCTGGTCGGCGAAATGCTCAACCAGCTCATAGGGTACCTCGCGGTTGCAGGCGATGATGCCACCGAAGGCGCTCTTGGGATCGCAGGCGAAGGCGCGGTCGTAGGCAGCCGTGATGTCCTCGGCAACGGCGGAGCCGCAGGGGTTCTGATGCTTGAGGATCACGCAGGCCGGCTCGTCGAACTCTCGGACCAGGTTCCAGGCGGCATCGGCGTCCAGATAGTTGTTGTAGCTGAGCGGCTTGCCCTGGATCTGCTCGGAGCCCACAAGCGGGAACTGAGAGCTCGCGGTGTTCTCGCAGCCCTCGGCAAAGCGATAGACCGTGGCCTTCTGCTGCGGGTTCTCGCCGTAGCGCAGGTCGTCGACCTTCTCCAGCGAGATCTCGAGCTTGGCAGAGGTGTCCGCCACGTCGCTTGCCTGGGCGGCGAGCCAACGGGAGATAGCCGTGTCGTAGGCGGCGGTAGTCTGGTAGACCTTCACCTGCAGGCGACGACGGGTGGAAAGCGTGGTGCAACCGCCGGTCTCGCGCATCTCGGCAAGGACGGCGTCGTAGTCGGCCGGGTCGGAGATGACGGTAACGCTCGCGGCGTTCTTGGCGGCAGAGCGCAGCATAGAGGGGCCACCGATGTCGATGTGCTCGATGGCATCCGCAAAGGTGACCTCGGGGTTGGCAACGGTCTTCTCGAACTCGTACAGGTTGACGACGACCAGGTCGATCAGCTTAATGCCGTGCTGAGCGGCTTCCTGCATGTGCTGCTCGGAATCGCGACGGGCAAGCAGCGCGCCGTGAACCTTGGGATGCAGCGTCTTGACGCGGCCGTCCATCATCTCGGGATAGCCCGTAAACTCCTCGATGGGGGTTACGGGAACGCCCGCGTCCTCGATGGCACGAGCCGTGCCGCCCGTAGAGATGATCTCGACGCCAAAGTCGTCAACCAGCGTCCGTGCGAAATCGACGACGCCCGTCTTATCGGTAACCGAGATCAACGCGCGTGCGATCTTCACATCAGATCCCATGCAGTCCTCCTGTCTGGTACGCCGCCGTGCTCTGTGAGTCGGTGATACGTCGATCTGCAGCGCTCGCGCAGCGGCATTGAAAATACTGATTTAATGTAGCGCATCGAGCGCATCGATGCACCCCGCAACGCACGGCTGTGCAGAAAAAGTTTGCGAGCGGAGGGGATGGACACGGCATCGGGCACGGTGAGTTCATGGAACACAGGGGCACCATAATTAGATGCCAATAGCGTGGTAGAACTGTGCTCGATATGCATCCGCAAAAGAAAGAGGCACCATGGTCTCGCGGGTTCTCTACCGACCGTTTGATACCGAAGATTTCGACGCCATCGCGCTGATTCTGCAGCAGCTTTGGCACAACAATTCGGATAACGATGAGTACAACCGCCTCGAGGCCGCGTGCGACCTTGCCTACTGCCTTTCGTCCTCGACGTTTTCGCAGGTTGCCGTAATCGACGGTCAGGCGCGTGGCATTGCGCTCGCGCGTGCGGGACAGAGCTCCGGCGCCACCGTCAAGGAACATTGGATGGATACCGAACGCGCGCTGCTATCGCAGATGCGCGAGCTGGAGCCCGATGTCTGCGCCGAGTACCTCTCATTTGTGCGCGCAACCATCCGAACCAACAACCGCCTGCTCGAGAGCAGCCCGTTGCCGCACGACAACGAGGTCACGCTGCTTGCCGTTGATCGAGATGTCCACGGCCTGGGCGTTGGCTCGGTGTTGCTCGATGCCGCGGTCTCGTACCTTTCCTCGCGCGGGGCGACAAGGGCGCACCTGTACACCGACTCCAACTGCTCTTGGAAGTTTTACGAGCTGCACGGCTTTAAGCGCGCGGCCACGCACCGCGCCAACCGCGAGGAACGCCGCCACGCCATGCCGCGCGAAAGCTTCCTCTACGAGCTGGACCTAACCGTCTAGGCCCAGCAGCCATACCAAGTCATTTAAGTCTATCCCCAATGACTGATCCCCAACGACTGGTCATTTAAGTCTGTCCCCAATGAGTAGCCTAGGGAGTCTGCAAATAGCCGTGGGCAAAAAACATCAAATATGAGTACTGTTACCTTTTTAGTAGCAGCGATTTGGGGCATTTTGAGGCTTTTAAACACGGCGGTCAGCCGGGCGAGCTAACGTATTTCCTCAAATGTTCAATAAAAGTGGCCCCTAACGAGAAATACTCTCATTAGGGTCCGGTAATTAAGCGCAAATTAATGCAACCATTTCGGCAACAGTACTCATATTTGCCATTTTTTGCCCACTGCCCCTTCCGATGGAGGGGACTACGGGCAAAAGCGGGAGGATCGGCGCATTTTGGCACATAAAAAGGGGATGGGCTTTCCCCGACGGCTGTCGAGAAAAGCCCATCCCATAGCTTACGACCGTTAGAACGTTCCGCCGCCGCCTCCGCCGACGCCGCCACCGCCGCCACCGGAAAAGCCGCCGCCGCTGCCGCCGCTCGAGCTATCGGAACTCGAAGCCAGCTCGCGGATGGTCTCGTGATACACCTCGTTGAACGAATCGAGCGGAGACTCGTTGCCGTAGTGATGGTAATACCACCAGTAGCAGGGGTAGTTGTCGTAGAAATCGTCGCTGTTGCGCAGATCCGCAGGCACGGCCTCGGCCAGCTGTCGCAGCACTTCTTTCGAAACGCCCAGGGCAACGCCCATCACCAGCAGTTTGTTCCACAAGATTAGGTCGCTGGGGATAGCCTCCTTCAGGCGCGTAAAGTCCTCGAGCCAATGCTTGAGCGCCTTGCAGCGAGCCGCCACCTCGGCGCCCTCCGGCGTGTAACGGCGGAAGGTGCAGCTCAGGACAAAGCCCACGATCGTAACGGGGATCGAGATCATAGCGGCACCGACGTTGGCATCCGCAAAGTCGGTATAGAACAGAGAGCCCAGAATGCCAAAGACAATGATGATGCCGAGAACCAGGCCGGCCACCATCGCGATAGTGCCATCCGATGCAATAAGCTCGCGCGCCTCCAGCTTGCCCTTAACTGTGCTCTGATAGTCCTCGAGCTTGTCGCCAACAGATGTGGTGCGCTCGCTAGCGTACTCCTCCAACTCGCTAAACGTGCGCGAACGGACTCCGTCCTTATCGGGCTTAACGCCAGCAAAGAAGACCTTGAGCACGTCGCGATCGATGCCGTCCTTCTTGGCAGCCTTCCAGGCCTCGTCGGTCACTGTGATGCGATACGTCTGCTCCTCTTTTTCGCGACGGAGCAGACCCTTCTTCTTGGTCTCGGTCGCTTCTTCCAGCTTGATCACGCGGTCGTCGGTGAGCTTCATAAGTGTGGCGATATATGCCTGATCGGGCACGTCGTTCCAGCTCATGAGAGCTGCAAGCACCGCGGGATGGTCGGCCGAGGGCACATCGCGGAAGTACTCGTCCTGGAAGAGTGGCTTGGGCTTGGGCCTGCGCAGCTTAAGCATCACGATCACACCGGTATAGGCAACCGCCACGACAACACACACCACGGCAATCGCGCCGGCAACCGCACGCGCGTGCTCACGGCGAGCGTTGGCCTCGTCGGCCCATTCCTTCTCTTCGCTCAGAATCGTCGACATGCGCTCTTCGCTCGAGGCGGCGAGCTGCGGCACCCAGTCGTTGGGGAAGGCGATGCGTGCCTCGGCGAATTCTCCCTCATGCACGCAGGGAATGGTATAGGTGACCATGGGCTCGTCCGCATCGAGTGACACGTCGCCCGTCAGCGGGCCGTGGCCCCATGCGCGGAAGTTATCGCCCTTGACGGCGGCCGTCCCGGCAGCGGCATTTGCAAAGTAGACTTCCATCTCGACGTCATCGGAATCCGCCGACCAGCCGTCACCCACAAATTTCCAGTAAAGCTCGGCGGTATCGGCCCAGTTCATAACCGCACCGGTCATGGAATAACTCACGTAGTAGATTGCGCTGTCGCCGCTCTCGTGAGGGCTGAACACCTTAATCCTTACGCCGTCACCGGTCTGCTCGACCGTGTAGACGCCAGAGTCGCCCTTGTTCGCGCTATCGACTTTGTTAAACGCGGTGTCCTCTTCCTCGACACTCAGCACGTCGACGCCCGCCGTGCCGCCCTGCTGGTTGGAGCCCGTATTGATCTCCCAAAACACGCCGTTGATGTCGTCGTCGAAATCAAACTGGCGTCCCTCGACAACGGCCAGCGATCCATCGGCCTCGACCGTGGCACTGATGTAGGTTTGGGTCATGGAATACCCGTCGGCACGTGCAACGGCGGGCAACAGCAGCAGCGCGCACGCGACGAGCGCACAAATGGAAGCAAATCGCGCAAACGGGCAGCGCTGCCGACAGGTCTTGGCAACGGGGGCGTTCATAGGCACATCCTTTGTCTGTGATACCAGTAGCGTCATTGTCCCACGTTTGCGGGTTCATGTGACGAACATCTAGGTCAGCGGAGTATCAAACGGGACGAAAGTCACGCCCGCGGCCGGCACCTGGGGACGTTCCTTATCTGCCGGCAATCTGGGACACTCCTTGGCATAGCCCGCTCCGGCAATAGATACCACTTCATAGCTCCATCACAGGTGTAGCGGCTTTGTGTGGGCGCGGCATGCGCTGATTGAGCCGCCAGTTGAGGGGCATAAAGCAGTTGAGCGAAAACGGTTTGCCCCTTTGCCGTCCGCTTGAGGATCATGTCCCCCTTTTCCGCGGAAACCCCGGCAGTTGCGAAGAGCTGCCGGGGTTTCTGTCGTTTGAGGGCTAGATTGATTGACGACGATTAAGGCGCCGAGCCGGTGGTCCGGCACGCGCAACGTGTGGCCTCAGCAACTTGCAGGCCACGGCAGCGTCTCCCCCACCACGCCCCGCGCTATACTCGTCCGCATGGACATCAACGCACGCAACATAGCAACAACCGCCGCCGACGCGCCAACGACGCCGGCCGCTCCCGCGCCCGTCGTGGGGCGCTTCGCCCCGTCGCCCTCGGGCCGTATGCACCTGGGCAACGTGTTCAGCTGCCTGTGCGCATGGCTTTCGGCCCGCAGCCAGGGCGGCAGCATCGTGTTACGCATTGAGGACCTGGACGATCGCTGCAAGCGCCCGGAACTTGCCGCCCAATTGATTGACGACCTGGCCTGGCTGGGGCTGGAGTGGGACGAAGGCCCCTACTACCAGCACGACCGCCTAGACCTGTACGAGAGCGCCTTGCGCCGGCTGAAAGACGCCGGCCTCACCTATCCCTGTTTTTGCACACGCGCCGAGCTCCACGCCGCGAGTGCACCGCACGCGAGCGACGGCACGCCCATCTACCGTGGCGCCTGCCGAAGTCTTTCGGCCGAGGAGGTGGCCCGCCGCAGCGCCCTGCGCGCCCCGGCCACACGTCTGCGCGTGCCCACCGTCGACGACCTCGCAGACGACGTGATCGAATTTGTGGATCGCACGTACGGCGCCCAATGCGAAGCACTCGCCACCGAGTGCGGCGACTTTTTGGTGCGCCGCAGCGACGGCGTGTTTGCCTATCAGCTAGCCGTGGTGGTCGACGACGCTGCCATGGGCGTCACCGAGGTCGTGCGCGGATGCGACCTGCTGGGGTCCACGCCGCGCCAGATCTATCTGCAGCACCTGTTGGGACTGCCCACGCCGCACTACGCACATATTCCGCTGCTCATGGCACCGGACGGCCGCCGCCTTTCCAAACGAGACCGCGATCTGGACCTGGGCGAACTCCGCGCCCGCTTTGGCACGCCCGAAGCGCTGCTGGGCTGGCTCGCCGGGCAAACGGGCATCGCGCCGGACACCACGCCGCGCTCTGCCGAGCGGCTGGTCGAGCACTTTAGCTGGGATGTTATCCGCAAGCACAGGG
Organism: Collinsella sp. TF11-5AC; assembly: GCF_003436775.1. Classification (NCBI taxonomy): domain Bacteria; kingdom Bacillati; phylum Actinomycetota; class Coriobacteriia; order Coriobacteriales; family Coriobacteriaceae; genus Collinsella; species Collinsella sp. TF11-5AC. The sequence goes on along the minus strand of NZ_QSQO01000002.1, from coordinate 32,172 downwards.
AGAACATCACCGTAACGGCTGAGTAATCAGGCACCCCACCCCTACGCAACATCCCAGGGCTGGAGTTCGTCGCCCAAGCGAACGATGCAGTCGTAGAGCACGGTATGACGCTCGGCCGGGTTGGCATCTCGATGAAAATGCCCGTAGTACCAGCGCCTGTAGTCCAAGCGGTCTTCCAGCTCATCGAAAAATGCCGTAAGCCGATCAACGGCAGGGCAATTCCAGCCGGGCCCCGGATAGAGCGTGGGCGAAAGCATGCGCGTGGAGCAGGTGTGGGTGATCACGTAGTCGACCTTCCAGCCCACGCCGTCGAGCTTTGTCCGTGCCTCCTCAAAGTTGCGCTCGTCCGGCAGCTCCTGCGGCCACCAGCTGGAATACGGAATGCGGTATTCCTTGTCCACGCTCGTGGCGCCGCCCATGGTAAAGACCGTTGAGCCGTCGAGCTCAAAAACCTCGCCGCGCGTCAGGCGCCGTATGGGCGAGGTGTCCGACAGACGCTGCGTCAACCCACCATGCCACAGCTCCATGGGGCGCTCCGCCCAATGGTCGTAGCGTTCGTGGTTGCCGTCGACGAACAGCACGGTATAGGGGCGCGACTCCAGCCAGGCGATATCGGCGCACTCCTCGGCAGAAAAATCCCAGGGAAAGCCAAAGTCGCCCGCGACAATCAGATAGTCGTCACTCGTCAGGCTATCCCCAAGCTCCCAGTCGCGCAGCTTTTGCATGTCAAGGCCGCCGTGAATATCGCCCGTCACATAGACCGTCATCGGATCACCACTTCCCTGTAAGTCGCTAGCCCACATTCTGCACGATCACTAAGCCAACCGTTCCAGCCCTTCCATCCTTTAGGACCTACCCCTCGCTCTTCCATCCAAACGGGTCAAGCACCCAAAAAACCAGATCGAGCACGCCGCTGGTCATCATGGCACCGGCAAGGGCCATGCAAACATGCAGAGAACTGGCACTTCGGAGCACGTCAAATGGTCCCAGAACAGCCAGCAGCGCGACCGCCACGCCGGCCGCGCACAGCACAAGACACGGCCCTGCGTCCTTGACGCACTTCTTTGCAAGGTGCTTGGTGTTGCCACTCATCAATATCGAACTCCTTAGAGGGTCGTTTTTCAGATGCATGCCGCCGCGACGGAGCATGGCGGCAGGGTAAGTGTCACATATCGTGCGGACATCAATGGAGAAACCGCCTGCTCGACCAACCCTTGACGCCGTTTTGCATCGGTACCCCATCCCCCGCTATCGGGCTCTATTACTTTTTCCGCGAAGTGAGCGTCTGTTTTTGGACCCCTGGAGCATCCGCATTTTTCAACGGCATAAACGCAGGATTCTGGCATCAAAACCGCAGAGAACGGCGCCCTCAAAGTGTCAATGCTTCGGGGGTCCGATTTTGCTCGTTCACTTCTCGGGAAAAGTATTAGACCTCGCCGCGGGCCACTAATAATGACCCCTCTATACACACCCAAAAACTCATCCAACATTAATCTTGGCTCAAGAATCGCTTAATCTATATCCTGCACTATAGAGTTCGACCAAGGGCGGGGCGGCGCCGCGCGACGCAGGCCGCCGAATGCAACGCTCACGCCCGGGCAAATCGCCCGGCGTCGTGCCCATCGAACGAAAGGACAGGTCATGGACGACCTCGAAAAAGTTGAAACCATCCGCACCAAGTGCAACGTGAGCTACACCGATGCCAAGGCCGCGCTCGACGCCACCGACGGCAACGTTTTGGACGCCATCATTTGGCTCGAGTCGCAGGGCAAGACCCAGACCACGTCGGCGCACGCCGCCACCGAGTCCGCTCCGGTCGATGAGCCCTCGGCCGAGATGGTCGCCGCGCAAGCCGCCTACGAAAAGTCGAGCGAAAAGACCGACTTCTCCAAAAAGATGGACAGCGTGTGGGAGTACCTCAAAAAGCTCTTCCGCCTGAGTTTGGACACCAAGTTTATCGCCACGCGCCGCGATGCGATCGTCCTCAACATCCCCATCTTGATTCCCATCATCGCCCTGTTTGCCTGGGGCGCCACGATCTGGCTAATGCTGATTGGCCTGTTCTTTGGCATGCGCTACCGCATCGACAGCGACGGCGACGTGCCCGGCAGCATCAACAACCTGATGGATCATGCCGCCGACGCCGCGGACGACATCAAGCAAAATCTGAACGACGACAAATAATCGCAGACGGGGGCACGTATGGCACGAATCCTGATCGTAGAGGACGAGGAGAAAATCGCCCGCTTTGTGACGCTCGAGCTGGAGCACGAGGGCTACCAGGTGGAGCACGCTGCCGACGGCCGCACCGCCGTGGACCTGGCGCTGGAGCGCGACTACGATCTGATTCTGCTCGACGTGCTGTTGCCGCAGCTCAACGGCATGGAGGTGCTGCGGCGCATCCGCAAGCACAAGGATGTGCCGGTGATCATGGTAACCGCGCGCGATGCCGTGATGGACAAGGTGGCCGGGCTCGATGCCGGTGCCGATGATTACTTGACCAAGCCGTTTGCAATTGAGGAGCTGTTCGCACGAATCCGCGTGGCGTTGAAGCGCTCAGAGGCCGTGCGGGCGGCTTCGGACGCGGCTGGCGTCGGCGCCAGGGCAAGTATGGCGGGCGGCGCGGCCGCCGGTATCGCCACAATGTCCCCGGCAACCGACACGGCCCAGACCGCTGCCGCGCCCTCCCCCGCCACGCTCGCCGTGGGCTCGGTCGCGCTCGATCCCGACCGCCGCGAAGTCACGGTCGGCGGCTCGCCCATCGTGCTGACTGCCCGCGAGTTCGATGTTCTCGCCCTGCTTATGGCGCATGCCGAGACCGTGCTCACGCGCGAGCGCATCGCGCACGAGGCGCTGGGCTACGAATACGTGGGCGACACCAACAACGTCGACGTACACATCGCGCACCTGCGCGCCAAGATCGAAGACGCCGGCAGCGCCCGCATCATCCAGACCGTGCGCGGGGTGGGCTATGTCTGCCGCGCATAACGCCGAGGCCAAGCGCGTCACCTCCATTGCCCGCGCCATCAACTGGAGCTACATGTGGCGCCGCCTGATGAGCTACGTCTGGCTCGATCTGTGGCTGCTGGTTGTTGCGGCGGCGATCCTGGTCTATGGCTACAACCAGACGCTGCCCACAGGCACCTTTACCGCAGGCTGGATTCCCGGCACCACCGTTCACGGCATGTCGCTCGCACCCGCGCGCGGCTGGGACCTGGCCACGCTCACCTATACCGTCGAGCTTGCGCGCACCACCAAGACCTTCCCCCTCGCGCAGGACCTCATTGCGCTGTGGCCCCTCTATCTTGTCGTTGCGGGCGGGCAAGTCATCAGCGTGCTCAACATGCTCAGCGGTGCCCGTCGCGTGCGCCGCACTATGGCACCTCTCAACGACCTGGCCCTGCGCGTGGACGAGCTCGGCCGCATGCAGCTCTCCGGCGGCAAGATGGAAACGCTGGAGCAGGCCATCGAGCGCGCAAGCGTCGACTCGCCGAGCGTCACCACCGGCGATGCCGACCTGGCAAGCATCGAGGTCGCGCTCAACCGCCTGCTGCGCCAGATGCAAGAGGCCAAGCTGCAGCAGATGCGCTTTGTCAACGATGCAAGCCATGAGCTGCGCACGCCCATCGCGGTGATTCAGGGCTACGTAAACATGCTCGACCGCTGGGGCAAAGACGACCCGGACGTGCTGGCGGAATCCATCGCATCCCTCAAGGCCGAAAGCGAGCACATGCAGGAGCTCGTGGAGCAGCTGCTGTTTTTGGCGCGCGGCGATGCCGGACGCACGGTTCTACGGCGCGCGAATACCAACCTGGCCGCACTGGTCAGCGAGGTATGCGAGGAATCACAGATGATCGATACCGAGCACACGTATCGACTGGCCTTTGGCGCTGCGCTTGTCAGCGACCCGCGTTGCGATGCGTCCGTCGACGTGGCGCTCGTAAAGCAGGCTCTGCGCGTGATCGTGCAGAATGCCGCCAAGTACTCGGATGCGGGAACGACCGTCACGTTTGGCATAACGCCCGATGCGGGCATAGGCACGATCGACATAAGCGTTGAGGACGAGGGTATCGGCATGAACCAGGAATCCGCAGCTCACGCGTTCGAGCGGTTCTACCGCGCCGACAACGCGCGCGATGCCGGCGCGCAGGGCTCGGGTCTGGGGCTTGCCATTGCCAAGTGGATCGTCGATAGCCATGGCGGTGTCATCGGTGTGACCTCGGTCGAAGGGGTCGGCAGCCGCTTTACGATTCGCCTGCCACGGTAGGGATGCCCCTCGGCATAAATAAAGGGATAAGGCCATGCGGCCCTATCCCTTTTTGCTAACTAAAGCAGCTTGTGCGCTACTCGCGGCACAGGTGCACGGCGAAGCCGGCGAACTCGCGCTTAAAGTACACGAGCTTGGTGCCGCCGTCGGGCAGCAGCACGCGCGACTCCTCGTTGACCTCGAGCCCGCGCTCGGCAAACCACTTCTCGGCCGCATCGATGTCGTTGACGGCAAAACCGATGTGGCCCTTGGTGCCACGACCGTTCTGCTTCATGATCTCGACCAGCGAATCGTTAAAGTACGAAACCGGGGTCTCGATGACGGGCAGGCCCATCATCGTCGAGAACAGCTCCGCGATCTCCAGGGCGTCTGCCGGGTCGGTGGCGTTGATGCCCACATGGGCGACGCGCATGCCAAAAAGCTCGACCGGGTTGGCGTTCTGCTCACTCATACAGGCAGCGCCTACTGAGCCATGACGTCGAGGACGGCCTTCTCGGCAGCGACGCGGTTCATGCCGGTCATGAAGGGCACACCACTCACGTACGGGCAGGTGAGGCCCTCGGGGGCAACGGTGGTGGCGATCAGCAGGTCAGCGCCCTCGTCGCAGTAATCCTTGGCCTCGGAGATGGCGCACTGCACGATCTCATACTTGCCGGCATAACCGTTGGCATCGAGCATGGTGGCGACCTTCTGGGCAACGAGCGTGGAAGTAGCAGCGCCAGCACCGCAAGCCAAAACGATCTTCTTCATAGGTAATGTCTCCCTTCATGGTTTACTTTAGGTAAGTGTACCGCAGCGAGCGATGGCACTTAGCCTCGATGAGCTTTTATGCCAGTTTGCTTGCGCGCTGCGTATAATACATCTAGTACGTGTTGTCATACCGCTCGCTTTATGAGCGACTAAGGACCCTAATATGCCCGATTCCCGCACACTCTGGACCGCCGTCGTTATCATCTGTATCGCCGTGTCGGTGTTCTTTAGCGTCAAAAAACGCACCACGTTTAAACGCCTGCAGCAGCTTATGGCCGCTAAGCAGTGGGACGAGTTCGATCGCTTGCTCGACGGCAAACTCACCAGCATGCTGTACCCGCGCTACAACCGCGACTACCTGCGCCTGAACTCCTATCTGCTGCGCGAGGACCACAAGCGCGCCAGCGAGATGTTCGACCTGCTGCTGGGACTCAACCTGCCCAAGATGCAGCGCGTCGATCTGGTCATTAAGGCCTTTAACTACTACGTTGGCCAGGAGGACCGCAAAAAGTCCAAGGAGTTGCTGCACGAGATCAAGGGCTTTGAGGGCGGCCAGGCCGAGGCAGTTGCGCACGAGTGCCAGCTGATGTACGACACGATGATCTTGAAGCGCCACAACGACATTCCCGAGCTGGAGCGCATGCTCGAGGAGGCCGGCGACGACCCAGTCAAGCGCTGCCGCCTGGAGTACCTGCTGGCCCTGCAGTACCAGAACAAGGGCGACGAAGCCAAGTTCCAGGAGTTCCTGGAGAAGTCGGGCCAACACTCGATGGCCGTCAACGCGTAACGGACGGCTTGTGCTAGACTTCTAGTCTCACGGGGGCGTGGCGGAATTGGCATACGCAGGAGACTTAAAATCTCTCGCCGCGAGGATTGTGGGTTCGAGTCCCACCGCCCCTACCACGTATTGTTTACGGGCCCGTATCCCTTTGGGATGCGGTCCCGTTTCTTTTAGATGCCGTCAACTGCAGGACAGCTAATTTGGGACGGGGCTTTTTTGACTACTTTTTTCCACTCACCCAATGAGTTTCCTCACACATTTTTCGATGAAAAAACGTGGTTATCTCGCACATTTTCCGATGGAAAAACGTGGTTGTCTCGCACATTTTCCGATGGAAACGCCCAAATGGCCTTATACTAGCCGAGAGGGTTGGGAGGCAATATGCAACGACAGCTTATGAGTGAACTTATCGCTTGGAAATCAAGGGCGAATCGCAAACCTCTCTTGCTTAAGGGAGCCCGCCAGACAGGAAAGACTTGGCTTCTTAACGAATTCGCAAGCCAGCAGTATCGAAACGTCATTCGTTTTGACTTTATGCTCGAGCCGAGCACACGCTCGCTGTTCGATGGGGACCTCGACCCCAAGCGCATCATCTCCCAGATAGAGCTCCTACGTGGTCAAACCGTAACGCCGACAGACACGCTCATCATCTTCGACGAGATCCAAGAGGCGCCACGCGGGATCACCTCGCTCAAGTACTTCAACGAGCTTGCGCCCGAATACCACATCGTAGCAGCCGGTTCCTATATGGGCCTCGCGCTCCGACGCGAAAACGAGTCATTTCCCGTCGGCAAAATCGACCAGCTCACCATGCGTCCCATGGGGTTTGCCGAGTTCGTTCGCGCCGTCGACGGCAACCCGCTCGCCGACGCCATCCTTGCCGCAGACATGAACCTTCTAGCAAACGTCACCGAAAAGCTCGTGCACTTGCTCAAGGAATACCTTGTTGTCGGTGGTATGCCCGAAGTTGTCTCCGCTTTCGCCGAGACACGCGACTTCATTGAAGCCCGAAGGCTTCAGCAGCAAATCATCGAGGCTTACGAATCCGATTTTGGCAAACATGCACCCGCCCGCATCGTCGAGCGCATGAGGTTGATTTGGAAATCCCTTCCCGGCCAGCTTGCCAAGGAGAACAAGAAGTTTGTCTATGGCGCCCTTCGCCCCGGAGCGCGCGCACGCGATTTTGAGGAAAGCCTCCAGTGGCTCACGGACTACGGAATCGTTCACAAGGTGCCACGTGTTTCCGCTCTAAAGACACCGCTCTCGAGCTACGAAGACCTCTCGGGCTTCAAACTGTTCTGCATCGACACCGGCATCCTCGGAGCGCTCTCCGGTCTCTCTCCGGCCATCGTTCTTAACGGATCCGCTGTTTTTACCGAGTTCAAAGGTTCGCTGACCGAACAATACGTCGCGCAGGAGCTTTTGCTCCAGGACAAAACTCCCGTGTATTGGTCCTCTACCTCTGGCAATGCCGAAACCGACTTTGCCATCGACCATACGGGAACCGTGCTCCCGCTTGAGGTCAAGGCGGCAGAGAACCTTAAAGCGAAGAGTCTGAAAATAGCCTGCGAAAAATTCAAACTCGAGCGTTGCGTGAGGAGCTCCCTGGCGGCATATAGAGACGAGGGCACGCTCGTCAATATTCCGCTTTGGGAAATTGGGCAAATCGACAAACTGGCATAAAGGCTGCGGAGGCGCTCAACAAGGACTGTCCCCAGGTGCCGACAGAAAAGAAACATCCCTAGGTGCCGGCTGTTGAGTTGCGGTGGAATAGGGACTGTTTGGGGCCCGAAAGGGCGATTTTAGTCCGCATTTCACCGCAACTCAGAGGAAGACGGTTAAAGAGCACTCAGGCTCGGGGTCCAGGCGATGGTGGGAGTCGCGCCGTCGAGAACCTCGTTGATGGTGGCGGCCATGCTGGCGAGCAAGCTGTTCTCGCTTACGGTGAGCGTGTCGTAGCCGCCGACTCGCATGAGCTCGCGAATCACCACGGCGCCTGCCAAGATCACGCCCGCGCGCTTGGGTTGCACGCCCGGCAACGCGGCGATGCCCGCAACATCCAGCGCGGACATGCGCTCGATAGCGGCCGAGACCTGCTCCATCGAAAGCTCGCGCAGGTGCACAAAGCTCGAATCGTACGGCTCCAGTTCGTGAACGAGCGCCACGAGCGTGGTGACGGTACCGCCCACCGCAACGAGGCGTTCGGCGCGCTCAAAGTCGACAGGCAGGCCCTCAAAATAGGCGGCGAACTGCTCGCCTGCCCACGCGGCAACGGCAGCAAGCTCGCCATCCGCGGGCGGCAACGCGGAGAAAAAGCGCTCCGTCACGCGACGGCAACCGATGTCCAGCGAGCGCGTTCCCTCCAGCGCAAAGACGCCGCGCTCCGGAGCGTATACGCCCGTCGCGAGTTCCGTGGACCCGCCGCCCGAATCCGCGACGATGATGCGCTCGCCGGCAAAGTCGTGCGCCACGCCAAAAAACGTCAGGCGCGCCTCGACCTCGCCCGGAATCACCTGTGGTTCGAGCCCCAACTCGCGCAGGCCGTCCAGCAGCAACGCGGCATTGGACGCATCGCGCGCGGCACTCGTGCACGTGGTGCAGACGCACACGGCCCCAAAGGCGCGCGCCTCGTCCACAAACGTACGGCACGCAGCGATCACACGCTCAACGGCCGCCTCGCAAAAGCGGCCCGTCGCGTCCACGCCCTCGCCCAGGTCGGTAATCTCGGTATGCTTGGACGATTCCACGATCGCCCCGGCCTCGACCTGCGCCAGCACCAGTCGCGACGACACCGTTCCCAGGTCGATCGCGGCTACCTTATAGCGTTTGCAATTTGTCATTGCGGGCTCCCCTCCGGGCGCTATTTGCCGTTGGACACGACCGTCTGACCCTCGACGCCGTTAAACCCAAACAGCATGTCGAGCGCCTGGATGTACCACGGCGCGTCCTTGCCGACTTCTTCGATTTCCTTGGCCACTTCGCTGGCCTTCTTGGCGTTTGAGGACTTTTTGCTCGACGACGAGTCCGAATCGTCGTCCAAGCCCAGCACGTCAATCTTCTTCTCGCCGGGCATCACCAGGCCCAGGTCCTCGGACGCCGCGTCCTTGATACCCTCCTCCGAGAGCAGCTTGTCGACGCTTTTTTGCAGCTCATCATTGTATTGCTGGCGAATCTCGACCTGCTTGGCCAAGATATCGCTCGAACGCTTTGCCACGTACAGGTCGCGCACGGGGAAATACAGGCTCACGAGCACCAGCGCCACCACGACACCGATAAACAGCGGACGCAGAGAGCCATGCGTAAAGTCATAGATCGCCTTGACCACCGCGTTGTCGTTGGCGTAGCGCATAAAGTCCGAGCCCGAAAAACGGTTCGAGGGCCTGCTCGATTTGTCGTGTGCCTGAGTCGAGGGACGCGACGTATGCGACGAACGTGCCGGGCGCACCGGTCCATCTGTCGAAGTATTCACTTGAGCATTGGGGCGCGAGGTACTTGTCGGGCGCTGCACGGGGCGGTCGACGCCGGCGTAGGCGGGCCCACCGAGCTGCACCGTGCGTGCACGGCGAGGCGACGGCTCGCGTGAACCGGCGGAATAGTACCTGTTGTCGTAAATCTGATCCATGTGCGCCTTGTGCGGTTGAGGTTTGTTTGCGCTAAGTCCTTTAGTTATAGCACGAGCGCCCGCACCGCCTTCGCCAGCCTTTGCTCGACATAAAAAAGGCGCTGAGCCATATGGCCCAGCGCCCACAGCGCTTTGCGGCGTCCAGCCAAGGCGGGGCGGAACCGAGTCAGCCTCCTCCTCGCCAAATTCGCCCGTTTAGCGAATGTTGTAGAACGCGGCCTTGCCGGCGTAGCGCGCGCTGCCCTCGAGCTCGTCCTCGATGCGAATGAGCTGGTTGTACTTGGCGATACGGTCGCTGCGGCACGGGGCGCCCGACTTGATCTGGCCGGCATTGACGCCCACGACCAGGTCGGCGATCGTGGAATCCTCGGTCTCGCCGGAGCGGTGACTCACGATGCAGGCGTAACCGGCCTCCTTGGCGGTCTCGATGGCCTCGAGCGACTCGGTGAGCGTGCCGATCTGATTGACCTTGACCAGGATCGCGTTGGCGGCACCCAGCTCGATGCCCTTCTTGAGGCGCTCGGTGTTGGTGACGAACAGGTCGTCGCCCACCAGCTGCACCTTGTTGCCAATGCGGCGGGTAAGCTCAACCCAACCGTCCCAGTCCTCCTCGGCCATGCCGTCCTCGATGGAGATGATGGGATAGGTGTCGACGAGCTTCTCCCAGTAATCAACCATCTGGGCACTCGTGTACTCCACGCCCTCGCCCTTGAGCTCGTACATGCCGGTCTCGGCGTTGTAGAACTCGGTCGAGGCCGGATCCATGGCGTACATGAAGTCGACGCCGGGCTTAAAGCCAGCCTTCTCGACGGCCTTGGTAATGTACTCGAACGGCTCGGCATTGGTCTTGAGGTTGGGCGCAAAGCCGCCCTCGTCGCCCACGCCGCCGCCCAGGCCCGCCTCGTGCAGCACGCCCTTGAGGGTGTGGTAGACCTCGGCGCACCAACGCAGGCCCTCGGCAAAGCTCGGGGCGCCCACCGGCATGATCATGAACTCCTGGAAGTCAACGTTATTGTCGGCATGGACGCCACCGTTGAGGATATTCATCATAGGCGTGGGCAGCAGGTGGGCGTTGACGCCGCCCAGGTACTGGTACAGCGACAGGCCCGCCGACTCGGCAGCGGCGCGGGCGACGGCCAGCGACACGCCCAGGATGGCGTTGGCACCGAGCTTGGTCTTGTTGGGGGTACCGTCCGCGGCAATCAGCGCGGCATCGACGGCGCGCTGGTCGAAGGCGTCGAGGCCCACGACGGCGTTAGCGCACTCGTTATTGACGTGCTCGACGGCCCGAGAGACGCCCTTGCCCAGATAGCGGCCCTTGTCGCCATCACGCAGCTCGCAGGCCTCAAAGGCGCCGGTCGAAGCACCCGAAGGCACCATTGCACGGCCAAAGCTGCCGTCCTCGAGCACGACCTCGACCTCGACGGTGGGATTGCCGCGGCTGTCGAGCACCTCGCGACCGTAGACGTCCAAAATATCGCTCATGTTGTCTCCCTCTCACTTGGAAACGGGTTGAATGCTTGGCGACCGGCTGACCGTGCACCATCGGCGTGCCTCCGTAAGTTAGCCATGTCGCACTTTTTGCATTATGCCCTAAGTTAGCCGAGGGATACATATGAATTTAGGAAATCATTCTTTGGGGCTCATGCTTTTGCACCGGCATTCATCTCTAGAGGTCCTCTCCATTAAAATCTCCAATCCGCATACCGTCTTTACCCGACTTGCGAATGTAAGAGCCAATAATGTGCTTTCACATCATGCAAAGTTCTGGATATCGTGCAAATCTAAGGGTCTGAAGTTCTGGATATCGTGCATAATCAGGTTATAAAAGTTCTGGATATCGTGCACGAGGCAGCCATGCTTAAACGAAAAGTCTATGACACACTACTAAAATGGAAGCATGAAAGTGCTGGTAAAACAGCACTTCTTATTGAAGGGGCCCGGCGCGTTGGCAAAAGCACGCTTGCCCGCGCGTTTGGAGAAGCCGAATACAAATCCTGTCTTGTCATTGATTTCTTTCAAGCGCCTGCCGAAGTTAAGCAATATTTTGAGGACTACCGCACCGACTTCGACTCGCTTTTCCTCTATCTCTCGGTTTTCTATAACGTCAAACTCTATGAACGCGAGACGCTTATTGTCTTTGACGAGGTCCAGATGTACCCGCAAGCACGTGGGCTCATCAAGTATCTCGTTGCTGACGGGCGTTACGACTACATCGAAACCGGATCCCTACTCAGCATCAAGCAGAACATCAAAGATATCGTCATCCCGTCCGAGGAGGACTCCATCGAGCTCGACCCGCTTGACTTTGAGGAATTCCTTTGGGGCATGGACGAGAAGGGGCTCGCTGATCTTATTCGTTTGAGCTTTAGCAAGATGAAACCGCTCCCCGATGCCCTACATCGCAGGGCCCTCTCCCTTATGCGCGAATACATACTCGTAGGCGGTATGCCCGAGCCGGTATCCATCTATGTTGAAAAACGCACTTTTGCGCCCGTTGACGCTTCGAAGCGCCGAATCGTCCAGCTCTATCGCAACGATATCTCACGCTTTGCAACCGGTTACGAATTCAAAGTCGTCTCCGTACTCGATGGCATCCCGGGTCAGCTCTCTAGGCACGAAAAACGATTCAAGCTTTCCTCACTTGATAAAAACGCACGCATGCGCACCTACGAAGAAGCCTTCTTTTGGCTGGCAGACGCGCGAATTGCCAATATCTGCTATGCCGCAAGCGAACCGAGCGTGGGCCTTTCGCTCAGCATGGAGCAAACGGCCCTCAAGTGCTACATGGCAGACACCGGCCTGCTTGTAACGCTTGCCTTCTCTGACAACAACGATACCGATGAAGACGTTTACAGGGCCGTGCTTCGCGGCGACATCGGATTGAACGAAGGAATGCTTACCGAAAACTACGTTGCCCAATCTCTAAAGGCCAATGGACACAGGCTCTTCTTTTATTCCCAAAGCGGAAAGAAGGAGGGGGAGGAGCGCATGGAAATCGACTTCCTCGTTACCCGACCCTATGTCAACGCCGCTGGAAAGCCGCGCATCAGCCCCATCGAAGTTAAGTCGCCGCGCAAATACGGGACCATCTCCCTCGATCGGTTCCGCGCACGCTTTAACAAAAAAATCGGGACGGCATATGTGCTGCATCCTAAACAACTCGAGTGGGATGCCGAAGCACAGCTGGCACATCTTCCGCTGTATATGGCTTTTTGCTTGTAGAGACCTCTCTGTGAGGCGCTGACGCAAACGAATACTGCGTGAGGCGCAGGTCACTCGTTTGCCTTGGCGGCGTCCCACAGGTCGTTGAGGCCGTGGGTCGAAAGCTCGGCAAGATCCACGTGGGCGTCGGCCGCCATCTGCTCCATCGCGGCCCAACGGCGACGGAACTTGGCTGTGCTGGCACGCAGAGCGCTCTCGGCGTCAATTCCCTCTTTGCGCGCGACGTTGACCAGAGCAAAGAGCAGATCGCCAAACTCCATCTCGCGCTCGGGCGAGCCAGGCTCCTCAGCCTCAAACTCGGCACGCTCCTCGGCGACCTCGTCCCACACGTCCTGGACCGTCTCCCACTCAAAGCCCACGGCAGCCGCCTTGCGCGACACCTTTTGGGCCTGCATCAGCGCCGGCAGATGCGTGGGCACGCCGTCGAGCAGGCCCTCGGGCGCAGCCTCGCCTGCCGCCACGGCCTTGTCCTTGGCAGCCTTCTCGGCAAGCTTAACCTCGTCCCAGATCTTGAGCACCTCATCGGAGCTCTCGGCGTCCGCATCGCCAAACACGTGCGGATGACGACGGATGAGCTTGGCGTCGATATCGCGTGCCACATCGGCAAGCGTAAACTCGCCGGCGTCCGCCGCAATCTGCGCATGCAGTACCACCTGCATGAGCACGTCGCCCAGCTCCTCGCGCAGATGCGCCACGTCGTCCGCCTCGATGCAATCGAGCGCCTCGTAGGCCTCCTCGATCATGTTCTTGCCGATGCTCTGATGCGTCTGTTCGCGGTCCCACGGGCAGCCATCGGGCTGACGCAGACGCCAGATGGTCTGCACCAGATGCTGCAGCTCGGCCGACGCGTCGACCAGTGTGGACAGATCGCGCGAGCCCTCGGCATTTTGCCGAGCCATGTGCTGCGCCATGATTATTTCTCCTCCAGGATCACGTGACGGAACGCGCCGCCCTCGTAGATGCCGTAGCTGTGCGTACCGTCCTTGGGAATACTCACGCTGCCGGGATTGAAGAGCCACAGACCCGGGTGAGTCTCGCTTGCCTCGCTAACTTTGATGTGCGTGTGGCCGTAGACGAGCGCGGAGCCCTCGGGCAGCGCGGGCACGTGGTCGACGCTGTTGTGCATGCCGGCGCCAAAAACGTGGCCGTGCGTCAGGAACAGCTCGCGGCCGGCCTCGTCGAACAGCGTGGCGTAGTCGGCCATGACGGGAAAGTCGAGGACCATCTGGTCGACCTCGGCGTCACAGTTACCGCGCACCGCGATGATGCGGTCGGCCAGGGCGTTGAGCAGCGGAATCACACGCTTGGGGGCGTAGTCGCGCGGCAGGTCGTTGCGCGGACCGTGATAGAGCAGGTCGCCCAGCAGGACGATGCGGTCGGGCTGCTCGGACTCGATGGCGGCGCAGAGGAGCTCGGTCCAATATGCCGAGCCGTGGATGTCGGAGGCGATGAGGTATTTCATGGGAGGGTCCTTTCGGATGGGGTTGATGTGGCCAGGCGCGAGATGTGGCCGGGCGCGCTATTCAAATCGCAGTGCCGAGGCTTGTGCCGCCTGCATCACGCGTTGGAGCGGCACGTTGTGCTCACGGGCAAGGCGGGCACAGTCCTCGTACTCGGGTGCCGCGCGCTCGCTGCCGTCGGGCAGGGTGGCCACCTTGACGGACACCTCGCCCCAAGGCGTCGCGACCTGCTCAAAGCGGCGCGGCAGGCAAACGCGCTCCATCACCTGGCGCCGGATGCCGTTCGTGGTGGTTTCCAAAAAGATAATCGTCTGCAGACGGTCAATGTCCTCGCGGGCGCAGATTACCTGCAGCTGCCAGCCGGGGCGACCTTTTTTGCAGTAGAGAGGCAACCAGTGCACCTCGCGCGCACCTGCCTCGCGCAGGCGGTCCGCGGCATAAGCGAGTACCTCGGGCGACGCATCGTCGATGTCGCACTCCAGCTTGACGATAGTTTCGGGTGCATCGGTCTCGCGAGACAGCGGAGATGTACTTCCACGTTGCATACGGTCCGGATCCTTTCCGCACGGGCTCGTTTTATTCACCCAAACGCTAGCACATCGGACGTGGCGCAAGCGTGACTTTCGTCCGTCGCCGCCCTCGCCCCTATCCAAACATGTACGCCAGCCTCCAAACATGTCATTTTTTGCAGCTTTTGGAGGCTGATGTACATGTTTTGGAGCGGGGCCGCGCACGATCAGAATTGCGCTCGCACTCCGTCCACCACAAAGTTCACTACACTCAACAATTTTGAACTTTCTACGCAGTTCATCGGCCAAAAAATTACCCTCGGCATACTTACAGGCTGCACGATGCTACTCTAGTTGCATTTGGCTAACTAAGCGGCTGCCGAGGACCCCGACCGGCACCGTTACGGCATAGGAGGTTTCATGTTCGAGAAGCGGCTCTTCTCCCTGGTTCCGCAGGCAACGCCCTACATTATGGCAAGCGTCCTGTTTAAGTGGATCGCGCTCATGGCAAACATCACGGTGATGTGGGTGCTTGCGCGCATCTTGGGCGGCATCGTCACGGACGGCCTTTCCGCCGCGCTCGCCGTCGATGCCCTCGCACAGGCGGCCTTGCCGCTCGCCGCCGCCATCATCGCGCGTGCCGCCGCCATCTACCTGGCGCAGCGCACCGGTGACAAGGCCGCGTTCGAGGCCGTCCGCCGCGTGCGCTCGCTCGTCTACGACAAGCTCACCGCACTCGGCCCCTCCTACACCGAGACCGTCCCCACCGCCGAGGCCGTCCAGACCAGCGTCGAGGGCGCCACGCAACTCCAGGTGTACTTTGGCGGCTACCTGCCGCAGCTCTTCTTTGCCGGCTTGGCACCCATCACGCTGTTTGTACTGCTCGTGGGCCAGGCGGGTCTTCCCGCCGCGCTGCTGCTCGCCTGCGTTCCGGTCATCCCCGTCTCCATTATGATGGTCATGCGCAACGCCAAAAAGATCGGTGCCGAGTACTGGGGCAGCTATGTCGATCTTGGCGGCATGTTCCTGGAGGCCGTGCAGGGTCTCACCACCCTTAAGGTCTACCAGGCCGATCGCAGCTGGCACGAGCGTATCAACACCGAGTCCGAGCGTTTCCGCACGGCGACCATGCGCCTGCTGGTGATGCAGCTGCGCTCCATTTGCGTTATGGACCTGGTCGTCTATATGGGCGCCGCGCTCGGCATTATCGTAGCCGCGCTGCAGCTCGCCACGGGCAAGATTGGCTTTGAGGCTGCCTTCCTCATCGTCTTTCTGTCACAGGAGTTCTTTTTGCCCATGCGCCGCCTGGGATCGCTGTTCCACACGGCCATGAACGGCATGGCCGCCTCGCGCCGCATGTTTGGCATTTTGGATACGCCCGAGCCCGAGCGCGGCGATGTTGAGCTTGACGGTCGCGGCGATATCGAGCTCACGGGCGTGAGCTATGCATACGGCGACCGCACGGTGCTGGACAGCGCCAGCGCGACCATTGCGCACGGCTCGCTCGCGGCACTCGTGGGCGAAAGCGGCGGCGGCAAGTCCACGATCGCGGGGATTATCGCGGGCCGCAAGGGTGCCTACCGTGGCAGCGTTCGCATCGGCGGCGTCGAGCTGCGCGACGCCACGGCCGCCTCACTCATGCGCGCCGTCACCCTGGTGCCCACCAACGGTTACCTGTTTGCCGGCACCCTGCGCGACAACCTGCTGCTCGCCCAGCCCAGCGCCACCGATACCGAGCTTTTGCGCGCGCTCGGCCGCACGCGCGTGGCGGCCTTTGTGCAGGCCAACGGCGGGCTCGACATGGTGATTAACGAGGGCGGCACCAACCTTTCGGGCGGTCAGCGCCAGCGCGTGTGCATGGCCCGCGCCCTGCTGCACGACTCGCCGATCTATGTGTTTGACGAGGCTACGAGCAACGTCGATGCCGCAAGCGAGGCCGCGATCGGCGAGGTCATCGCGTCGCTTGCCGGCAGGCACACCGTAATCGTGGTGGCACACCGCCTGTCGACGATCGTAGGCGCCGATCAGATCCTGGTGCTGGAGCGTGGCCGTATTGCCGAGCACGGGACTCACGGCGAGCTCTTGGCCACCGCGGGCGCCTATGCGCGCATGTGGAACAGCCAGGAGCAGCTCTCGGCATATGCGTATGCGGAGGATGATGCCGAGGACGTCGAAGATGCCGGCGCGGTTGAGGCTGTTGACGGCAGCGCTGCCTGTACCGATGGCCTCAACGGTGCTAGCTCGTCTTCCGCTGCCGCGGCGCTTGACTCCGGCCGCGTCCGTCGCTCGGCGCCGTCCATCATGTGGCGCATGATGGGGCTCGTCCGACCGCTTGCCGGCTGGCTTGTGCTAGCCGTCGCGCTAGGCAGCATTGGTATGCTCACCGCCGCGTTCGTGCCGGCCTTTGGCGCCCTTGGCCTTATGGCCGCGCTGGGCCGCAACGCCTTGGGGCTTGGTCTTATCGCAGCATGCGCGGCCTGTGCCGCCTGCGGCATCGCACGCGGGCCGCTCCACTACGGCGAGCAGCTCTGCAACCATTACATCGCATTCCGTCTGCTCGCACACATTCGCAACCTGGTGTTTGGCGCCCTGCGCCAGCTCGCCCCCGCCAAGCTCGAGGGCCGTGGCAAGGGCGAGCTCGTGAGCCTGGTCACCTCGGATATCGAGCTGCTCGAGGTCTTCTACGCGCACACCATCTCGCCCATTGCAATCGCTCTGGTCTGCACCGTTGTGTTTGAGGGCTTTTTGCTGGCTGTGAGCCCCGAGCTCGCGGGCATCGCGCTCGTGGCCTACGCGGTCCTGGGCGTGCTACTGCCCCTGACCTCGGCCAAGGCATGCGGCACCACCGGCCGCCAGAGCCGCGAGGGCGCCGGTAAGCTGGGCGCCTATGTGCTCGACAGTCTACGCGGCGCGTCCGAGACTATCCAGTTCGCCGGTGGCGCCGATCGCAGCCGTGCCCTGGCCAAGCTGACCGAGCAAGTCGGCGCCGTGGACGCGCGCCTCAAGCGCCGCCAGGCGGCCAGCGAGGCCGTAGCCGATGCGCTTATTCTTGCGGCCAATCTGGTGATGCTCGGGCATGCGCTGCAGCTGGTGGCTGCGGGAACGATTGATTTTGCCGCAGCGTTTGTCGCCGTCTTTACCTTTGTGTCGTCGTTTGGTTCGGTAATGGTCGTGAGCCGCCTGGGCGCCTCACTGCAGGAGACGCTCGCTTCGGGCGCACGCGTGCTCGATTTGCTCGACGAGCGGCCCCAGTGCGCCGAGGTCGCCGATGGACAGGACGTTGAGTTTGCCGGCGCCGCAGCCGAGCATGTGAGCTTTAGCTATGCGGGCGGCGTGGACGCGGGCGGTGCCGGCGCCACAGAGCAGGTCGCGAACGACGCCGCTGCGAATCTCATCCTCGACGACGTGACCTGCACCTTTGCGCCCGGTACCATGACCTGCATCATGGGGCGCTCGGGCTCGGGCAAGTCGACGCTGCTTAAGCTGCTCATGCGCTTTTGGGACCCCGCAGCCGGCACCATCACGGTGAGCGGTGTCGATGCCCGCCACATCAACACGGCGAGCCTGCGCAGCCACGAGGCCTATATGACCCAGGACACACATCTGTTCTGCGGCACCGTACGCGAGAATCTGCTGGTCGCGCACGCCAACGCCACCGATGCCGAACTGCTCGACGCTTGCCGCTCCGCCTCACTCACCACGCTCATCGACCGCCTGCCGCAGGGTCTCGACACCCCGGTTGCCGAGCTGGGCGACTCGCTCTCGGGCGGCGAGCGCCAACGCATCGGCCTTGCGCGCATCTTCCTCAACGACGCGCCTTTCATCTTGCTCGACGAGCCCACCAGCGCACTCGACGCCCTCAACGAGGCGTCCGTAATGCAGGCCGTTGACGAGCTCAAGCGCCGCGGCAAGACCATCGTACTCGTAAGCCACCGTGCCAGCACCTGCGCCTTTGCCGATTGCTCGCTTTCGGTCGAGCACGGGAGGCTGAGCTAGATGGCGCGCACCGCCGACACACCGGAGCTGGCACGCAAACGTGAGCGCGAGGCCCAAATGGTGTCGCAGATGATTGCGCTGTGGTGTCGTGGGCATCATGGCGGCGGGCATGCGGTCGAACAGGCTGGCGACGATGAGCCCGTGCGCGTGAAACTCGGCCTTCGGACCATTACGCTCTGCCCCGAATGCGCCGAGCTGCAGAAATACGCCATCGCGCGCATTGAGCACTGCCCGCACATGGGCACCAAGACATTTTGCTCGGCCTGTCCTTCGCATTGCTACCGGCCTGCCATGCGCGAGAAGATCCGCGAGATCATGCGCTGGTCGGGACCGCGTATGATCCGCTATCGCCCCATCACCGCCGTAAGACACGCGATGGTAACGGTGCAGGCCAAACGCGTGGCGGCACGAAGCAAGTAGTCGCCGGCGCCGGCACGCGCCGCCCCGCCCCTCGTCCTCATCTCAAACGTGTACGTCAGCCTCCAAACATGTCATTTTTTGCAGCTTTTGGAGGCTGACGTACACGTTTTGAGAGCAAACGAGGCCGCACCGCGCAGCCTTTCCGATCGATTTCGACCCCCGGCGTGCCCGGCGTGTTGAGGGCTGCGCCATTACAATGGAGCGGATTCACCAAATGCAAAGGAGTCGCCATGCCCGCCTGCCCGCTGGTCGATTGCCACACCCATACTTCGTTTTCGGACGGCCATGCGTCGTTTGAGGACAACGTCCGCGCTGCTGCCGCCGCCGGCTGCCGTGTCATGGTCTCGACCGACCACCTCACCCTGCCTGCCAGCATGGACGCCAACTGCGAAGTGCAGGTTGTCGAGGGCGACTTGCCGACACATCGCCTGGCCTTTGAGGACGTCTGCAAACTCGCCGCGCAGATCGCGCCAAGGCTCGAGCTTATCTATGGATTTGAATGTGATTGGTACGAAGGCTGCGAGCCTTTAGTTGAGCGCTGGTCCGCGGGCGCCGTCGTGCGCCTGGGCAGTGTGCATTGGATTGGCAACCCAGGCAATATTGCGGCAGGTGCTGCGGGCGCGGCGGGGACGGAGGACGTCGCTCGTCCCGATACGCCCGATTCGCGCTGCGGTTGGATCGACGATGATACCGACCTGCATGTTTGGGAAAACTTAGGCGTGCGCGGCGTGTGGGAGCGCTATGTCGATGACTGGTGCCGCGCCTGCGAGAGCCCGCTCAACTTTGATGTAATGGCTCACCCCGACCTGGTCATGCGCTTTTCGAAGGAAGGCTTTGCGCCCGACTTTGACCCCGCACCGTTTTGGCAGCAGATGGCCGAATGCGCCCACGATACGGGCCGCCGCATTGAGGTCTCGACCGCCGCACCGCGCAAGGGCCTCGACGACTACTATCCCACGACCGGATTGCTGCGTTGCTTTGCCCACGCCGAGGTGCCGATCACCTTTGGCTCGGACGCACACCGCGCCTGCGACATCTGCTGGAACATCCGTGAGGCCCAGGCCCACGCCCACGACTGCGGTTATCGAACCTTCGACATCCCCCACCCCACCGGCGAATGGCAACCCACGCCCCTCGCCTAACTAGTCATTGGGGACGTTCTTAAACGACTAGCGGCGGCGGGCGTTGAGTTCGCCGGCCAGTTCGTCGAGGGTGATACCGTAGCGTTCGAGCGTTACGAGCAGATGGTAGACCAGGTCGCCGGCCTCGTAGCGAATGTGATCGTGGTCGTTATCTTTGCAGGCCATGATGACCTCACTCGCCTCCTCGGCAAGCTTCTTGAGCAGCTCGTCCTCGACATCGGTCAGCAGGCGAGCGGTATAGCTCTCCTCCGGCGACGCATCGCGACGACCGTGAATCACCTCGGCCAGACCCGTCAGCGTCTCGCCGATATTTCCATCCTGAACATTTGCGGTGCGTACACCCATAGTTCAATCCTTTCTGGTAACCGAGCGTCTAATCGAGCGCCCGCCTTAGGCGAGTTTCTTAAAGAAGCAGGTACGGTTGCCGGTGTGGCAAGCCGGGCCCGGCGAGTCGACCTTGACCAGTAGCGTATCGCTATCGCAGTCGGCCCAGAGTTCCTTGACCTCCTGCATATTGCCGCTCGTCGCGCCCTTGTTCCAGAGCTCCTGGCGGCTGCGACTCCAAAACCACGTGGTGCCGGTCTTAAGCGTAAGCCCCACCGACTCCTCGTTCATCCAAGCAACCATAAGCACCTCACCAGTGTCATATTGCTGAACCACACAAGGAATCAGCCCGTGGGCGTCGTATTTAAGATCCGCTGGAGCAGTAATTTCTTTCATTTCTCTCCCCAAATTCAAACATCGCAGGTTGGCGAGGGTTGTCCAGGTGCCGCAGGTTGCCGCGAAAGAGGAGCGACGCGTACTTTGGTACGCGAGCGACGGTTTGAGCGGCAAGATGCGGTGCCTAGACAAGCCGTAGCGCTAGAAGTCCAACCTGACAGGGATGCCCTGGCTAGCCATATACTCCTTCACCTGGCGAATGCTGAAGGTTCCAAAGTGAAAGACGCTGGCCGCCAGCACGGCATCGGCTTCGCCCTCGATCACGCCCTCAGCAAAATGCTCGAGCGTGCCCACGCCGCCGCTCGCGATGACGGGAATCGGCACCGCGCGCGCCACGGCACGGGTGAGTGCCAGGTCGAAGCCAGCCTTGGTGCCGTCGCGGTCCATACTGGTCAGCAGAATCTCGCCGGCGCCGCGACGAGCCGCCTCCTCGGCCCATGCCACCGCGTCGATACCCGTGGCATTGCGGCCGCCCGCCGTGAAGACCTCCCACTTGTCGGCACCTGGCTCGCCGGGCAAGCCGACGCGCTTGGCATCAATCGCCACGACCACGGCCTGGCTGCCAAACGCCGCGGCGGCCTGGCTGATCAACGACGGATCGCGCACAGCGGCAGAGTTAAGCGACACCTTGTCGGCGCCGGCGGCAACCATGGTCCGCATGCCCGCCAAGTCGCGGAAACCGCCGCCCACGGTATAGGGGATAGCGAGCTCCTCGGCCGCGTGCGCCGCCATCTCGATGGTCGTCGCGCGGTTGTCGCTCGTCGCGGTAATGTCCAAAAATACAACCTCGTCCGCACCCTCGCGGTCGTAGGCGCGGGCCAGCTCCACCGGGTCGCCAGCATCGCGCAGGCTCACAAAGTTGACGCCCTTGACCACGCGACCGTCCTTAACATCCAGACAGGGAATCACGCGTTTGGTAAGCATGGGCTACTCCTCCCCTCGGGCGGCGGCCAACGCCTGGGCCAGCGTAAAGTTGCCCTCGTAGAGCGCACGGCCGGTAATGGCACCCTCGATGGCGTCCTCACCCACCGCGGCAAGCGCGCGGATATCGTCGAGCGTCGAGATACCACCCGACGCCACGACGGGAAAGCCCGCGACCTCGGCCACATGGCGATATGCCGCCACGTCGATGCCCGTCTGCATGCCATCACGCGCGATGTCGGTATACACCAGATGCTTAAAGCCCAGCTCGGTAAGCTGCGCCACGGCATCGTCGAGCGCCACGCCCGCGCCGTCGCGCCAGCCGTTCACCTTAACCTGGCCGTCGCGTGCGGCAATGTCGGCGACCAGCAGCTCGCCAAAGCCTTGGGCTGCCACCTCAGCAAAACCCGGCTCGGTCACCAGCACGGTGCCCAGCGCAATGCGGCGAGTGCCATAGCCGGCCAGCTCGTCGATGCGCGCGAGCGAGCGGACGCCGCCGCCCACGTCCACGGACAGACCGTCGACGCCGCAGATGGCCTTAATCGCCGTCGAGTTGGCAGCACATGCGTCCTCGTCCTCGCCAAAGGCAGCGGACAGGTCGACGACGTGCACCCAGCTTGCGCCCTGCTCGGCAAACGAGCGGGCGACGGCCACGGGGTCGTCGGAATATACCTTGCAGCGGCTCCGGTCGCCGCGCTCCAAGCGCACAACCTTGCCGCCAATCAGATCGATTGCGGGAAACAGAATCATCGGCCGGCCCCCTCGACGATGCTCACGAAGTTCTTAAGAATGCGCTGACCCAGCGCAGAGGATTTCTCGGGATGGAACTGGCAGCCCCACACGCTGCCATGGCGCACGATGCACGGGAAGCTCCGCGTGTAGTGCGTGCGCGCCAGAACATCGGCGGCATCGGCATCGCCTGCCACCGCGTAGCTGTGGGTGAAGTACATATTGGCGCCCTCGGCAAAACCGGCGAGCAGCGGATCGGCCGCGCCGGCAGGCGTCATGTGCACCTGATCCCAGCCCACGTGCGGGACCTTCAGACGGCTCGACTCCAGGCGCGTGCACGAGCCGCGCATGATGCCCAGGCCATCGACCCAGGGGCTCCCGGCCTGCTCGGAGGCATCGTCGTCCGCCGGCGCGCCCTCGTCACCGCGCTCAAAAAACAGCTGAAGGCCCAGACAGATGCCGAGCAGCGGAGTTCCGGCGGCAACGGCGTCGAGCACCGCGTCCGCCTCGCCACTCTGGCGCATAAAGGCAATCGCGTCATAGAACGCGCCCACGCCCGGGATAACCAGGCCGTCGGCGCCGCGGATCTGCTCCGGGTCGTCCGACGTGCAGGCGGCGGCACCGGCGCGCGCGAGCCCGCGCACGACGCTCGACAAGTTGCCCTTGTGGTAGTCGACCACCACGATCTTCGGTTCGCCCACGCGACCCCTCCACTTCTCATCATCCAAAACCACCACAAAGGTGCCTGTCCCCTTTGTGGTGGTTTTTACCCTTGTGACGGTTACAGCGAGCCCTTGGTGCTGGGGATGCCCTGCACGCGGGGATCGAGCTCGCAGGCGCGGCGCATCGTGCGGCCCACGGCCTTAAAGGCGGCCTCGATAATGTGGTGCGAATTGCCGCCCGCCAGCTCGCGCACATGCAGCGTGAGCTTGGCGTCGCGCGCGAAGGCATAGAAGAACTCGACGGCCAGCTCGGTATCAAAAGTGCCCACACGCTCAGTCGGCACGGGCAGCTCGCAGTAGGCCTGCCCACGGCCCGAGATGTCAACGGCAGCCATCACGAGCGTCTCGTCCATGGCGATCGCCGCGTCGGCAAAGCGCGTAATGCCCGCCTTGTCGCCCAGCGCCCGGCAAAACGCCTCACCCAGCACGATGCCCGTATCTTCAACGGTGTGGTGCGCGTCGACCTCCACGTCGCCTACCGCATGTACCGTCAGATCAAACAAACCATGGCGGCCAAAGGCGTTGAGCATGTGGTCGAAAAACGGCACGCCGGTCGAGATATCGCACGTACCGGTTCCATCCAGGTCGAGCTTGACGACAATGTCGGTCTCCCCCGTCTTACGGATTACCTCGGCATAACGGCCCATCTACATCTCCTCCTTCACCAGCGCGGCAAACGCCGCCAGCACCTCATCGTTTTCCCGCGGCGTACCCACGGTAATGCGCAGGCAGTCCGCGAGCCCCGGCGCATAGCTAAAATCGCGCACCAAAATCGAATGCTCATCGCGCAGACGCTCGCGCACGCGCGTGGCATGCGGCGTGCGTACGAGCACAAAGTTCGCCGCACTCGGCCACGCCTCCACGGGTAGGCCCTCGGCAGCCATTGCGCGCAGGGCGCACAGCTCGCGCTCGCGCTCGGATGCGACCTGCGCCACCACGGGCGCGTAGGCATCACGGGCACGCACGCAGGCAAGAGCGGCGGCCTGGCTCAGCACGTTGACCGAGTAGATCTG
Source organism: Collinsella sp. TF11-5AC (assembly GCF_003436775.1). Lineage (NCBI taxonomy): Bacteria > Bacillati > Actinomycetota > Coriobacteriia > Coriobacteriales > Coriobacteriaceae > Collinsella > Collinsella sp. TF11-5AC. Next base: position 7,895 of record NZ_QSQO01000002.1, on the reverse strand, counting down.
GCGAATCGCCGCGAACACCTCGATGACCTCGGGCGCCGCAATCACGTAGCCCAAGCGCGTGCCGGCAGCGCCAAACGCCTTGGACAGCGTATGCAGAACCACCAGGTTGGGATGCTCGGCGATAAGCCCCCGCGCCGTGGTGGCCGCGCCAAACGAGTCGTCGGCAAACTCCACGTAGGCCTCGTCGACCATCACCATGCCGGGGCACACATCGCACAGCGCCGCGACAAAGTCGAGCGGAGCCACATCACCCGTGGGATTGTTGGGCGAGGTCACGATGGCCAGGTTGCACTCGGGCGCCGCCGCGAGCACAGCCGCTTGGTCGAGCTCAAAAGTCGCCGGGTCGCGCCACACGTCGCGCACCTCGGTCTGGCACAGCGACGCAAAGAACGCGTACTCGCTAAAGCACGGCGGGCAGTTGAGCAGAGTCCGTCCCGCGCCGCCAAACGCCAGCAGATAGTTATAGAGCAGCTCGTCGCCGCCGTTTCCCACGCAGATGTTCTCGCGCGTCACGCCATGCCAGGCGGCCAGCTCGTCGCGCAGGTCGTTGGACATGGGATCGGGATAGCGATTGAGCGGGGTGGCGACAAGCGCCGCATCGACCGCCTCGCGCACGCCGGCCGGCACGGGATAGGTGTTCTCGTTGGCCGAAAGGTTGATGCGCGTGGGCGTAAAGTTGGGATCATAGGGCTCAATACCAGCCAAGTAAGGCTGGACGAGCTCCTTCATGCGAGGTGTGAGCTCGGCCATATTAGGCCTCCCCGCCGGTCGCGCCAGCGCCATCCGCGCCCGCAGCCGCCAGGTCCACGCCCTCGGCAACCGTCGCCACGGCGTCGCCCGGCCAGGCAACCTTAGTCAGGTCGGCCGTAGCCAGCGACGCGGCGCTCACGGCATCCTCGCCCTGCTCCAGCACGCGGCGGCGCAGTGCGGCCGAAAGCGCGTGCGCCCACAGGCCCTCGGCCTCGGCCAGGCGCTGCGTCGCGGGAGCGTCGGAGAGCAGGCCCTCGGGCGTATAGCATATAACGCTCGAGCGCTTAACGAACTCTTCGACCGAAAGCGGGTTGGAGAACATGGCCGTGCCGCCGGTCGGCAACGTGTGGTTGGGACCGGCAACGTAATCGCCGAGCGGCTCGGAGCTCCAAGCGCCCACAAAGATGGCGCCGGCGTTGCGAATGCCGCCGAGCAGGCCCATCGCATCCTTGCAGTGCAGCTCAAGGTGCTCGGGCGCCACGGTGTTCACGGCCTCGACGGCGGCCGCCATGTCGGCGGCCACCACGATGGCGCCTTCGTTATCGAGCGAAGCGCACGTAATCTCGGCACGCGGGGACTGCGCTACCAGAATGTCGATACCCGCCTCGACCTCACGCGCAAACTGCTCGTCGCAGGTCACCAGATAGCAGGCCGCCAGCGGATCGTGCTCGGCCTGAGCCATCAGGTCGGCCGCGACCACCATAGGCTTGGCCGTGGCATCGGCCAGCACGCAGACCTCGGAGGGACCGGCGACCATGTCGATACCCACGTCACCCGAGACAATCTGCTTGGCAGCGGCAACAAAGGCGTTGCCCGGGCCGGTGATTTTGTCGACGCGCGGAATGGTCTCGGTACCGTACGCCAGCGCGGCCACGGCCTGGGTGCCGCCCACCATATAGATTTCGTCCACGCCGCCGAGCTTGGCCGCCGCGAGCGTATACGGGCTAATCAGTCCATCCTTTTGCGGCGGGGTCACCATGACCACGCGCTCAACGCCGGCAACCTTGGCGGGAATGGCGTTCATAAGCACGGTGGAAGGGTACTGCGCGCGACCGCCCGGCACGTAGATGCCGGCAGCGGCAAGCGGGGTCACCTTAACGCCGAGCATCGTGCCGTCCGGGCGCGTGGTAAACCAGCTCTGCTCGACCTCGCGCTGGTGGAACTCGCGAATCTGGCGCGCAGCCTTTTCGAGCGCGGCGACAAAGGCCGGATCGAGGCCTTCGAGCGCGGCATCGATCTGCTCCTGCGGAAGACGGAAGCTCTGCAGCTCAACACCGTCAAAACGCTGGCAGTAATCGCGCACCGCGGCATCGCCGTTGGCACGCACGTTGGCCACGATATCGCGAGCGGCGTCGACGATGTTTTGCGGCAGCACGCCCTTACGGTTGAGCTGGTTGGTAACGAGGCGCTCACCGGGAGCAAGCTTGATGGTCTTCATTTCGGTATCCCCTATCGGTCGAGGTTGTGTTCGAAAAACGAGAGACCGGGCGGCGGCGCCAGTCGGCCCGCCGCCCGGACGTTGGGGCGCCCGTGCGTGCTCGCGCTATTGTGCCGAGCCCGCAACGGGCTCAAAATGCTTGTCCTTCACGGCTGCCGCCAAGCGATCTGCCAGATTGCGTACGCGCGGATCCAGACGTGCGGCACCCGGATTGACAAAGAAGCGGGCCGTGCAGTCCATAATGCGACCAGTAATAACGAGGTCGTTATCGCGCAGCGTGGCGCCCGTGGCGGTAATATCCACGATGCGATCGGTCATGCCGACGATGGGACCCAGCTCAATGTTACCGTGCAGCGAGACGATATCGGCGTTCACACCGCGCTCGGCATACCAGGCGCTCGCGATGCGCGGATACTTGGTGGCCACGCGAAGCGACCCGCGGCGGGCATAGTTGCGCTCGGCCTGGCCGGCGCGCCACGCGGGCTCCGCCTCAATGAAAGTGCACAGGCCGTAGCCCAGATCGACCAGCTGCAGCAAGTTGAGGTCGGCCTCGATAAGCGAGTCCCAACCGCAGATGCCGCAATCGGCACCGCCGCAGCCCACAAAGGCGGGCGCATCGCTGGGGCGCACGATGACAAACTCGATATCTCCGACCGCGCCCTCACCGGCACGCGTGTCGCGGCCGCGCACGATTAGGTGACGGCCCGGATCGCGCAACTCAGAGACGTCCAGGCCCGCGGCTTCGAGCACGTCGAGCGTATCGGCCTTGAGCGAGCCCTTGGGCACGGCGATGCGCAGCGGGCCCTCGGCGCCACGGCCCGCGGCGTGATCGCCATCGGAAGCAGCGTCCTCGGCCGAGGTGTGCGCAGCCTCCAGACGCTCGAGCGAAAAGGCGAAACCCGCCGCCGGTACCTCGATGCCGTCGCCAAATGCGCCGGTAAAGATGGAGTCGTAGCGTCCACCCGAACCGACCGGATCGGGCAAGCCACCGGCATAGGCCTTAAAGACCAGACCCGTGTAGTAATCGAACGAGTTCATGATGGAGAAGTCGAACGACAGCACCTGGGCGTCCTCGGGAGCCAGGCCCTCGACCAGGGCGCGCAGCTCGCGCGTGAGCGGCGCGACAATGCCCGCCGCCGCCAGAAGCACATCGACGCGGTCGAGTACCTCGGCGCCGCCGTGCAAGCGCGGCAGCTCGCTAATGGCAACCTTGACGGCATCGGACTCGGCGCTTGCCGCCACGCGGGCATCGAGGCCCACAAAGTCGTTGGCGTGCACGCAGCGCAGGGCCTCGGCAGCCAGCTCGCGATCCTCGCACGCCGCGAGCAGCTCCTTAAACGGACGCACGCTACCTGCGATAATGCGCGCAGCGGGCAGCGCCAGCTTGCGCACCGCCTCGGCCACGAGCGAGACAATCTCGACATCGCCCGCGGTGTCGCCCGCACCGATAAGCTCAAAGCCCAGCTGCGTAAACTGACGCGAGCCACCGGCATTGCGCTGGCACTCGCGAACCACCGGCGCCTCATAGCGCAGGCGCAGGGGCAGGTCGGCCGCGCGCATGCGGGTCGAGACCAGACGCACGATCGGCAATGTGTTGTCGGGACGGACCACCAGCAGACGGCCATCATCGTCAAAAAGCTTAAACGGCGTGTCCGCGATGCGGCCACCTTCCTCGAGCGAACCCTTGTCCTCGAGCAGCGGCGTCTCGACCGGCAGGTAATGATGCTCCCTAAAGCAGCCCTTCACCGTACATGCGATCTCCTCGCGTGCCTGAGCCTCCTCGGGCAATATGTCCCGGAATCCCCACGGTGTGGCCGTCATCTGGTGAGCCTCCTCATGCTGTGCTTCGTATAGAACAGAAGACCGGCATAGCTCCGCCGGTCTTCTGGGTACTTTAGCATACTAGAGTGTTTGCGGGGGAAATCCGTCGCAGCCGCTCATACCGTATCCATTTGGAAACATAGGGCAGATTGCCGCAGCCCAACCCCACCTAGGCGCCAATCGCACGACGATACTCTGCCATTACCTGCGCATCGGCAGCTGCGGGGTCGGCAAAATAGCGCCCGTCATAGGTCTCGGCCGAAACAACTCCGCGATAGCCGCGCGCCACCAGCCTATCCAGGTCAGCGCGCATATCGCGGTCGCCGTCACCCCAGGCAAGATGCGTCGTGCCATCTGCCGCAACATCGACAAAATGCACGTGGGCAACATCATCGCCAAGCAGATCGAAGTAATCGTCGATGGTATCCCCCGCCACCGCCATGGCGCCCATATCCAGACACGCCTTAAGTGCCGGATGATCAACTGCCTCGATCATGCGCTTCGTATCGGCCGCCGAGTTCACGATCATCGACTCAACCGGCTGTAGGGCTTCGAGCACCAGTCGCACGCCGCGTTCTCCCGCATGCTCGGCAATCGCACGCAGCATCGAGGCGCTGCGACCCCACGCGTCCTCGATCGGCTCGTTCAAAAATGCCCAGCCGCTCGAGACCATGACCTGCTCGGCTCCAAGTTCCGCCGCGATATCCACAACGTTCTTAAAGTACGCGAATGTGCGGGTACGCGCTTCATTCCCGCGCGCCGCGATATTCCACGGCTTGGGGTTGTTCTGTTCGGGACAAAGCCCCACAATCCGAACCCCATACCGCTGCGACAGCTCCCGTACCCGTTCGAGCGAATCGTATCCATGGCAATCGACATACAGATGCATCGCCCCGGTCCAAAGCTCGCAACACGTGTAGCCCGAAGCCGACGCCGAAGAAAAGAACTCCTCAAGGTCAAAATAACGATGGCTGATATTCATGACGGCAAGCTGGGGATAGCTCATAATTACTCTCCAACCCAAGCGAGGCCCCGTTCCATATAGGAGCGAGGCCCGATTACACAAACGTTATTTGCTCTTAGTAGTCGAACTGGTGATAGTAGCGACGGTAGTTGAGGTTGTGCTTGGTGACCGTCTCGTAGTAAGCGGCAAGGCGATCGGTGATCAGCGAGGAGAGGATCCACGGGGAGACGATGACGCGGAACTCGTCGTCAAGGCCGGGGATCGCGAACTCGGCGGTGTCGATGACGTTGATGTCGGTGTCGCCGGTCACGCCGCGGGTCAGGAACGCGCGGACGCGCTCGTCGAGCTTGCGGTTCTCGTCCTCGCCCATGAACAGGAAGACCGGGACGCCGGGCTCCACGAGCTCGAGGGTGCCGTGGAAGAAGTCGGCCGAGGTGATGTAGCGGGTGCGCTTCCACTGCATCTCCTCGAGGATGCACATCGAGAACAGGATCGTCTCGCCCCACAGGGCGCCGGAGCCGATGAACATGGTGTAGGGGGCCAGGGCGTACTTCTTGGCGAGCTCCTCGGCGCGCGGCTCGAAGCTCTTGCGGATGTCGACCAGGTGGGTCCAAACGTCCTTGGTCTGCTCGATGAACTTATCGAACTGCGGGAAGCAGCCACGGCGATTGAGCAGGCGCAGGCCGAAGCAGTCGG